>CANQLA010000066.1 GCA_947624605.1 Candidatus Gastranaerophilales bacterium
TAATTAAACTAACTTCTCCTATATTTATTCAATATTAATAAGTTGCATATATATTCTTTTTTAGTCATAATCTTTATTAAGGAATTAAGCTGTGCAATCTTATATAAAAACTCTATCAATTTTTATATTTACATCTTTTATCTTCTGTCTTGCAGGAGGAATTTATTATGTACATGCTTCTTCTTTTGATAACAAATCTCAATACAAATCTGCATTGGAATCTTTTCAAAAACAAAACTATCAAGAAGCTTATGTTGGTTTTTTGAAAATTAAAATCTTTTCAAAATATCACAGAGCAGCCCTGTTTAAACAAATAACTTCTGCTGAAAGGTTGGGTGATTGGTCTGTTGTTGAAAGTAAATGTACTATTTTCCTAAAATTATACAAAAATACAATTTTTTCTGCTAAAGCTGAGTATCTCCTTGCTAAATCCTTTTATATGAATAAAAAATATGATAATGCGATTAAACTTTTTCAAAAAATAAGAGAAAATTCAACAATACAAGACTACAGATATGCTTCTGACTATTTTCTCGGAAAAATTGCAATGGTAAATTATGATTATTCGCTTGCAAAAAAATATTATTTTGAATACTTGCAAAAAGCACAATTCGGAACATATTCATTATCTATAGCCTATGATATTAAAGATATGGTTCTTACCGATAAAGAAGCAGTAATGTTGTCTAAAATTTTCTTGGCTAATCAAAAATTTGATGAAACTCTTATTGTTTTAAAAGATATTCCAAAAGATAAAACTTGGACATATTTAGCTATGGCTTATTATTATAAACATGATTATACAGGGTTTAAAAATCTTGTTGATAAAGGTTTTTCTTCAATGTCCTCAGGTATTGTACAAGAAGATTTAAGAGATTTTACCAACTTTTATTTGTCTATACAGCCGGATTATAAAAAATCTTTGGAAGAATTAAATCAAACAGATTTGCATAATGTTATTCCCGATTTTTTTCTTTATAAACTATCTCAATTTCTTCCGAAAAATCAAAAAATTAAACAGTACAAAGAAATTATTAAAAAATTCCCCAAAAGCCAATACATTCCTGATTGCCTCGTGGAAATCTTTTTTGATTTTATTGATCAGGACAAATATTTTTCTGCCATAAAAATAGGAAATATTTTCTTAGAAAAATTTCCTGAAAATCCCCAATGTTCTCAAATTCTTTTTTGGACTGCAAAGTATTTACTAAAAGTTGATAAACCTCTTCAATCAAAACAACTTATATCAAAATTAACGGATAAATATCCCGATTCTTATTATTCTTTCAGGGCTTCGAGGATTAATTCTCCCGATAATCTTTCTTGGGTGTTTTCAAATACACCTCTCCCGGATTTTAATAACTATCGTTTAGATTTTCCTTATGAAGAAGTTGATAAAAATGATGCACAGTTTCTCAAGTTATTTTTTGAACTGGGTGATACCAATGTTTTGGAAGAAATTCCTCTCGATAATCTTGCAATTAAATCTTGGTGCGAATTTAAAAAAGGTAATCGTGCAAAATCAATATATCTGGCAAATAAATACATAAAAGAAAGTAAAAAGAAAATACCTTATGACAATGTTGTGTGGAAATTAGCTTTTCCTATTTATTATTCCGAATATATTAATGAAAATGCAATAAAATATGATTTGGATCCATTTTTAATTTTATCATTAATTAGAGAAGAAAGCTTTTTTATAGAAGATGCAAGAAGTACATCGAATGCATTAGGTTTAATGCAGCTAATGATGCCTACTGCTATTTACATTGCAAAAATAAGCAAAATGCAACTTCCTGATGATTTAAATATAAAAGATTCAAAATATAACATCTCATTAGGAACTGCATATTTTTCATATGTATTGAAACAAACAGATAATAATCCTATGTATGCTGTCGGAGGATATAACGGAGGACCTAATGCTATGAACAGATGGCGTGAAAAATATAAATTCCGGGATTCTGACGAATTTGTAGAACAAATTCCTTATCCTGAGTCCAAAAATTATATAAAAAAAGTCTTTCGCAGCAGATACAACTATGCTAAAATATACGGTTCTTTCTAATTTTCTGTTAAAATCCATCTTTCCAAAATATCATCATTAATTTTTTCAACAAACCTTGTCGGTTTTGATAATACCATGCCGGTTATTCTGTCAAACATATCAGTAGGATAACTTATATATAAATTACTTTTTGCACGAGTAATCGCAACATAAAACAATCTTAATTCTTCTTCCAATTCATCTTCCGAATTAAAAGAATATATTGACGGAAATCTTCCGTCTACAGCACCGATTATAAATACTATTTTATATTCAGTACCTTTCGCACCGTGAATTGTTGATAACGTTAAACATTCATCATTTCTTGTACCTTCTTCAACATCAGTAACAGATAAATCGGGAGGTTCAATAGCAATATCGCTCAAGAAATCTTTCAAATCAGAATATTTTGACGATAAATATAATATATGTTCTAAGTCTTTTATACGTTTTGTATAATCATCATATTTGTTTTCCATTATAGGCTCATAATATGTAATTATTTTTTCAATAGCATTTTTGGGTTCAGAAATTAACATTCTGGTTTCATTCAGTAATTTAAATAAAGTTTCTGTTTCTTTTAGCTTATTTGGATTAACAGGCAGAATTTCAGGAGAAAAATTTCCTGAAACAGTAATTAAAGGAATAATTTTGTTTATTGTCGCAGATCCTATTCCTTTTTGCAGATGTAAAATTCGATTTAGCGAAATTTCATCTGCAGGATTAACAATAACACGAATATATGCTGTAATATCTTTGACATGAGCAGTTTCTGTAAATTTTAGACCTCCTATTTTTCTATATGGAATTTTTTGTTTTACAAGTTCGGTTTCGACATCGTACATTAAAGATGCACTTCTTGCCAAAACAGCAATATCATCAAGAGATACAGCCTCTTCATTGCAATATTCTAAAATTCTTTGTACAACAAATTCTCCCTCGCTTTTTGTATCTTTACAACAAATTATTACAGGCTTTTCCTGGTTTATAATTTTAGAGAACAAATTTTTGGAATATTTTTCTTTTGCTTTTTCTAAAACCTTATTTGCAAGGTTTAAAATGTTTTGAGAACTTCTGTAATTTTGTTCGAGAGTAACAATTTTACAGTTATTATAAAGATTTGGAAAATCGATTATATTTTTGAAGTTGGCACCTCTGAATGAATATATGCTTTGAGAATCATCTCCTACAGCAGTTATGTTGTTGTGTTTTTGTGCAATCAATTTTATAATTTGTGCTTGGATGTTGTTAGTATCCTGATATTCATCAATCAGTATATATTTATATTTATTTCCGATTTGATTTCTTATTTTTTCATTAGATAAAAGTAAAACTTTTAAATAAAGTAACAAATCGTCATAATCCAACATAGAATGTTGCTTTTTATATTCATTATAATTTTGGGAAATTTGAATGATTTTATCAGTACAGTGTTCAAATTGAGGAAATTCATTTTGAATAATACGCTCAATATTTATGTCTTTATTGACAGTTTTTGAGTAAATATCCAAAATAGTGTTTTTATGAGGAAATCTTTTCTCTGATTTTTTAATAAGTTTTCCTCTTATATGATTAATTATATCTTCCGCATCCGCACGATCTATTACGGTAAAATTATTTTTTAAATCAGCGAAATTGGAATATTTTCTCAAAATCAAGTTTGCAAAAGAATGAAAAGTTCCGCCAGTAATTTTTTTTAATCCCGAACAAAGTAGTGCTTCAGCTCTGGAAATCATTTCTTTAGCAGCTCTTCTCGAGAAAGTAAGAAGCAAAATATTATCGGGATTAATACCGTCTTCAACTAATCTTGCAACTTTATAAGTTAAAGTTTTTGTTTTTCCGGAACCGGCACCTGCAATAATAAGTAATGGACCCTTATTATAAAGTACAGCTTCTAATTGTGCAGAATTTAACTCTTTTTCATAATCTAATTTATAAGTTTTAATATCAGAAGTAACTTTTTTAAGTTTATATTTTTTTATTTGTAAATTATCCATGATAAGATTATACATATTTTTTTAAAATAAAATAATTATATTAATTTTTTTGTATAACAAATATCTTTTTGATATAATTTAAATAAAAGGGAGTGTGGAATGCAGATTATAGCACAAAACCTTATAAAAATATACGGTGACAGAACCGTAGTTAATGATATAAGTTTTACAGTCAGTAAATCTGAGGTAGTTGGACTTTTGGGACCAAACGGAGCAGGCAAAACAACGACATTTTATATGGTAGTAGGACTTGTCAAAGCTGATAGAGGAAAAGTATTTTTAGACAATGAAGATTTAACGGCGAAAACAGTAGACAAACGAGCAAAACTCGGGATAGGGTACTTACCGCAAGAAGCATCCATTTTCAGAAAACTGACGGTAGAAGAGAACATCAGACTTGTTTTAGAAATTAATGACAAATTAACTCCTGATGAAAAAGAACAAAAATTAGAAGATTTACTTGATGAATTTGGAGTAAAAAAATTAAGGAATGCATCTGCAATTTCGCTGTCGGGAGGAGAAAGAAGGAGAGTGGAGCTTGCAAGAGCTTTGGCTGCAAGTCCTGAATTTATATTGTTGGATGAACCTTTTACGGGAATTGATCCTATTGCCATAGGAGAAATCAAGGAGAACATAAGAAAACTATCGGAAGAAAAAGGTCTTGGAGTTTTAATAACTGATCATAATCCTAAAGCAACTTTGTCAATTACAGACAGAGCTTATGTTATTTTTGACGGTAAAATAAAAATTGAAGGTAAAAGTTCTGATGTAGCAGAAAATCCTGTTGCAAAACAGTTCTACTTAGGAAAGGATTTTACTCTGTAATGAAAAATATCAAAATAATTGACAGATATATTTTCTTACAGGTATTTGGTGCAACAGTTGTATGTATTTTATTATTTTCAATTATATGGATTGCACCTGAGATTCTTTTAAGGACTGTACAAAGAGTATTAAACGGGACATATACAATTGAGATGGGTGTTTCCGCAATTTTATGTGAAATACCGAAAATATTAGGAAATGCACTTCCTGTAGGAGTATTTTTGGGAACGTTATTTACGTTTGATAAATTAAGCAAGGATTCGGAAGTTACTATTTTACGAGCTTGTGGTGCCTCATTTTACAGAATAATTGCTTCTGCATTAGTTCTTGGTTTAATAATTACATTTTTTTCTTTTTTTGTCAGAGATAGATTAATACCATACGCATCAATGAAATATGACATTATGAAAAGGTATAATGCAGGCACGCATTTTGTTTTCCCCGTAAAAACAGCAGATAATAATATGGAAAAAGTAATTATTATTCCTGACTTTCGGAACTATACAATAAATGATGTAGTTGTTCTTAATTTTTCAAATTCTGCTCAATATAAGGGAAAAAGTGCATTGAAAAATATTTATATGGCTGATTATGCAACATACAACGAACAAACTCACGAATGGAAAATTGAAAATGCTTCCGTATACAATATAACGCCTGACGGGGTATATAATAAAGTATATAAGCAAAAAGGAATAAAAATTCTTGACGGAGAAACAGGAGCTAATGCATATCAACTTATGAAATATTCTCTTAAAAGAGATAGGGATATGACCAATAAAGAGTTGAAAAAATATGTATATCTACTTAAAAAAGAATCTATGGACGACGAATACAGATTTATGTTCAACAAATATTTACAAAGATTTTCACAATCTTTAATTGCAATTCTTTTTGTAATACTGGGTGCGTTGCTGGGATTTTCAAAACCGAGAGATCAACGTCTTATAGGTTTTACTATTGCAGTATTAACTGTCTTTTTATATTACATTACAATGCCTTTTCTCGATTTGTTGACTGAAAAAGGAATATTACATCCGATTATAACGGCATTTATATCACCTGTTCTATTATACATTACAATCGTTTACATAAAAAAACATAAGGATTTATGATATGAAAAAATTCATTATTATGCTGTGTATTGCTGTGTTAAACTGTATAACAGTTAATGCTGAGGTTGATATACAGACATATATGGAAAATTTAAAAAATAAGATACAAAGCAGTATTAACATAAACAGAGAGACAGAATCCGGAAAATTAAAAGAAAAATCTGAAGAAAAAGACATTACGATGGAAGAAAAAGACGGTATTTATATAATAAAGATTAATACATCCACTCTTAAAGGCGAATTAAAGCCATATTATGTAGTAAATTTAACAACCAATTATGACGTTTACAAACAAACTGAAGCAAGATTAGTTGTGAATGCAGGATTTTTTGATCCTAAAAACGAGCAAACAGTTTCATATTTAACGCTTGATGGAAAACAAATTTTAGATCCGCACAGAAATAAAAATTTAATGGAAAATATTCATTTACAGCCATACATGGATAAAATACTGAATCGTTCGGAATTTAGAATATTACAGTCAAATACATCAAATGAGAAAAAATATGATATTGTCCCGCACAATGAACCTTGTCCGCAAGGGTATAAAATTATACATTCTATACAAGGAGGTCCTGGATTGGTACCGGATATAAGGTTAGTTGAAGAATTTTTTGTTTTAACGGATAAAACAGGCAAAATAGTAAGTGAATCAGCATCTTCATTATGTAAATATGCAAGAACACTGGTAGGAATTAAAGAAAATAATGTTTATTTTGTTATAGCGTCAAACACACATCCTGTTACGTTACCTGAAGCTGCGGAGATATTACAAAACCTTGGAATGGAAAAAGCTATGGCATTTGATGGCGGAGGTTCAGTTTCTATAGATTTTAGAGATGAAGATGCACATATAATTTCTGATAAAGAACAAACGGCAAGAAAACTAAAATCATTCTGGATTGTTACAGAACCGTTATGTGAAGATGGAAACACCTATACAGAGGGAGAAATGACAGAAATATTAAAGCCGAATAAAAAAAATTTTATAAATAGTGTTTCTGATTTTTTCAGGGAAAAAATACATTTCAAAGAATAAAATTTATAAATTATGAATTAAATCTTACATGACTTTTATTGTTGTCTGAATTTATTTCTTGTTTGTATATAGCCAAAGAGTTTACATTCATACTAAAGTTTTTAGTTTGAGCGGAAGGTTTATCAAGCCCTTGCATAATTGCTTTTTCTTTTTCAAGATTATTAAAGCCTTTTTGACTGAAAATATCAAAAGAACCGCCATCGCCGACAGATATGTCGTGAAAAGAATCTTTATAGGAGCAAACAGTTGAATAAGCACTATTGCCAAAAATGGATGTATCATTTTTAGATTTTATGGAAGAAGTTAAACTTCCGAATTTGCCAAGCCTTGCACCGGCAACTTTATTCAATGCCATATAAAATTCTCCTTGAATCTCCTCTGTAATTATATAAAGTATTTTTGAATAAAAAAATTGCTATTTTAATTTACAAAATATTAAATTATTTAATCATTCAAATTAATACATAAATCATAGACTTTATTTTTGGGAATATTTTTTAATGATGACAATATTTTGGAAATATCTTTATCGGAAAATCTTTGATTTTTCAGAGAAATAATATCTTTAATAATTTCATTTTGATTAAAATCAATGTATTCATTTGCAAAAACCAACCCTACAATTTCACCTTTCAAAGGATGATTTTTATAATAAGATAAAATATTTCCGACGGAATCAATTTTTATTTCTTCATAAATTTTTGTCAATTCTCTGCCAACAGCAATTTTTTTTTCATTGCCAAACAGATCATAAATATCTTTAAGGCAAGAAATTAACCTATTAGGTGATTCATAAAAAAGTAAATTAATATATGAAAAATTGGTAAAAATTTCTTTTCTTTTTAAAGAAGTTTTAGGCAAAAATCCAACAAAAGAAAAGAATTCATTATTACGAGGAACAGCAGACAAAAAAGTTGTTAAAGCACAAGCTCCCGGAATTGGGACAATTTTATGTCCGTTGTCTAAAAGTTTTTGTTCTAAAATACAGCCCGGATCACAAATTCCCGGAGTACCGGCATCGGAAACAATTGCTGCAGAACCGTTATTATCCAAAATTTGAGATATAACAGTGCATCTTTCTTTCTCATTAAATTTATGACAATCAATAACTTTTGTTGAAATATTATATTTATTAAGCAGTATTTTAGTATTTCTGGTATCCTCACAAGCAATACAGTCAACTTGTTTCAATATTTCAATTGCTCTGAATGTAATATCACCGAGATTTCCAAGCGGTACGGCTACTGAATATAATGTACCCATCAGATAATTCTTTGCCTTTTATCAGGGGTTATTTGTACATCTTCAAAATTAATAAATGATTTATACAGACCGGTTAAAGCAAGTACATTCATAATTTCCGGCGTGGCATTTTTTATGTATAACTTTTTTCCGTTAAGAATTGCTATTTTATGTATCTGTGCAATTTGCTTAACATCTTTAAGAGCTATACTTTTTATATTAGAAAAATCAACTGCAATAGCTTCTTTTGAGTCAAAATCCATATTTGTAAGAATATTATTTTTTAAATTTGTAAACATTATAATGCTTTCTGATTTTAACTAAAGTATGTACACAACAAAATGTTGTTTATTTTTATATAATAATATGTTTTTATAATAATGGCAAGTATTTTACAAAATTCATCAAACCATGCCCTTACTAATTAGTATATTAGAAGTTAACGGCTTTTTTATAATCATAATCAAAATAAAGTTTTCCATTTTTATATTGTAAAGTTTGCGGTTGTTTTAAATTCTTTTCGGAAGAAAATTTAGGCAGATTATTTTCAATAATGCTTTTATTTTGAGAATAAAGAATTTTTGTTCTAATTGTTTTCAATTCTTTAATTCTTTTATGTTCAAGAGCAATTTTAGAATTATTGCAAGATTTATCATCAGATTTTTTTATCAAATATTCATTACGAAGTTTTTTTGTATGAAATTTCAAATCAGATAAGAACAGGAATAAGAGAATAAAAGCTGTTAAAAAAGATACAAGGATTTTTTTGGGAAAATGCCCGCTTGAATTACTGTTGTTTAATGAAAATACTTCATAGTTATTAATATTGTCAGCTTTAATATTAATATTAGCATTTTTTCCATTTTGTAAGAAAGTTATATTACAATAATTATCGGTATTGTAATAAAAGGTTTTAATATTATCGGAAATTGAAGTATTTTTAAGAACGAGTTCAATTTCGTTATCGGAAATTTTAAATTTTTTTATTGAAGATTTAGAATCGGTATTTAATATAATTTTGTTATTAATCATCCCGTCTGCCGGTCTTATTTCAATAGAATTTAGGCATTGAGCAAAAGTGTTATTTCCAAATAAAAGAATAGAAATACATAAAATAGGTTTAATAAGAAAATCTGACATACGGACTATTCCTTTGATTGCTACATAGTTAGAATATCTTTTTTCCTTTTAAAAATCATTGACCAAAATATTAAAATTATTTTATTAATCAAGAGGTTAATTAAATTAATTTTTCAACTAAAAATATGATGACTTAAGAAATATTAATAATAAGCACAAAAAATCTAAAATATGTTAAAATCAAATAAATAAAATAGAAAGACAGAAGATATGTTTGAATTTTTTTTAAATAAACCGAAAAAAAAGGTTCCGGATGAAAAAGCCAAAGAATTAACATTATTTTTAACGAAATTAAAGGAAATATACAGAGGTTATGATATATCAGAAGGAAGGAAAGCGTATTTAAGAAGAATAATAGAGAAATACGGATATTTGCCATATCCGCATATAAAGGCATTAGAGGAGTTAAATGCGGCAGATACAATATATGGACTGGAAATAAAATGGAAGTTAAACGGAGTATTTGAAAAAGAAAGTTTCAGATACAATAAAGGAGAAACATCACCTGTAGAGAGGTATGGTTATACAAATTCAGACTGGTTA
>CANQLA010000067.1 GCA_947624605.1 Candidatus Gastranaerophilales bacterium
AGTAGAAAAGATTGAAGATAGTTACACACTTACACTTACAAAGAAATTACGAGGCGGTTACACCGCCTTTTTTATTTGATTTAAATCTTAAGACAAAGCTTTGATAATAGTTTTTTGAGTTATGATTATATCACATTGTATATCATTTTTATTACAAGGAACTTGGTCTACAAGTAATTCATCAGGAATTAAGATTATTTTTATTCCTTCATTTTTTCGTAAGTATCTGTCGTAAAATCCGGCTCCATATCCCAGTCTGTTAAAATTTTTATCAGCAGCAAGAGCAGGTATGATTATTACATCATCTTTTTGTGGTAAAATAATTTTATATTCAATTGGCTCATATATACCAAATTTATTTTTAGTTAAATTGTCCGGGGTATAATGAGTCATTATTATATCGCCTTTAATAATTTTAGGAACTAATATATTTTTATTTTTCAGTTCTAAAATACGATTAGTTATTATCTCATCAGAAAAAGATATATAAGTGAAAATATTTTTCGCATTTTTAAATTCTTGAAGAGAAAAAAGATTTTGTATAATAATATTACTTATTATACATTTGTCTAAATTTTTTCTTTTGTTTTTTTGTATAATTCTTAATTCTGATTTTGAAAACATAATAAAAAATTTGAAAAAGAAAAGAGACTTTTTAAAAAGTCTCTTTTCGGAATAAATCATAAAAGTTATTTGATGTTAGAAAAAGTCCAAGCATCATAATTCGGATTTTCAGTTATTTCAAAATTATTATCTAAACCGCCTTCTTTAGGATCTTCATGAGCAATAGGTTTATATAATCTGTTATAATACTCAATAACCATACGATCAGAATTAAAGTAAGCAAGAGAAGTTCTAACAGCCTGACGAACCAATCTTGCCCATTGAAGCTTTTTGTCATAATAAGTTGGAATTATCTGTTTTTCTATAGTATTCATAATGAATTCATAATCTTTTTTATGACGCTCTTCCCAAGGTATTTCATCATCTAACCCCGGATATTCAACAGTATAACCGTTAATACCCGGGAAAGTACCTTCAACTGCCCAACCGTCATATATGGATAAATGCAAAGCACCATTCATATTTGCAGACATACCTGATGTACCTGAGGCTTCAAATGGTCTCAAAGGAGTATTAAGCCATATATCAGAACATTTTTTCAATTTTGCACTAAGTTCAAGTTCATAACCGGGTAAAATTACGACATTTTTCATTGAACGGGATTGATGTAAAATCTTATCAAACATTTCTCTGCCCATAACATCATCCGGATGGAACTTACCAGCAAATATGAGCTGAATTTTATTGTCATTAAGAAGTTTGGTAATTCTGTCCATATCCATAAACAGAAGCCAAGCTCTCTTATAATCAGCAAATCTTCTTGCCCAAGTAATAGTTAAAACATTGGGATCAAGTCTTTTACCGGTTTGATTAGCAATAAACTTAAATACTTTTTTCTTCATCTCAATTTTAGCATCTAAGTAATCTTGCAAAGTTTTAGCTTCAGCAATTCTTTTATCTTGCCAATAGTGAACATTTACCGCATTTGTAATAGCTCTTATAGGACATCTGCCTTCAACCCACTCCCACATTTTATTAGCAACAAGACCGTGAAGCTGAGAAACTGCATTGGCTAAACGACTCATTCTAAGTGCAGCAACTGTCAAAGAAAAATGTTCACCACCAAGTTCAACTGCTCTTTCCCTTGAACATCCCGCAAAAAATCCCCCTTGCAAAAGTGTATCAACCCAATGAACTTCAGTTGTAAAGACTGTTCTTCTTTTAACTTTATCCAAATCTCCGTTATATTGTCTTAAAAGTTCAAAAGATGCCGGTAATGCATGACCTTCATTTAAGTGGATACAGTCAAATTTTTCTCCAATTGCTTGAAGTAATCTTATACCTCCGACACCTAAAACTGTTTCTTGTGCTATTCTTATTTTTTCATCACCATCATAAAGTTTATGAGTTATTCTCTTTGCCCAATCCGAATTTTCAGGAATATCGGTCGTCAACAAATAAATAGGACAAGTTCCAAACAATTCCGGATCAACTTTAAATGCTTTGACTTTTACCTTTTCACCAAAAATAACAACTTCGACAGAAGCCGAAATCGGTGTCAAAAAATCATAATATTTACGAATATATGCAACTTCAACGTTACCTGCTTCATTTATACGTTGGTCATAATATCCGAATGACCAAAGTATTGAAACTCCAACCATAGGCATTTGTAAATATCCTGCAGACTGCATGTGAGAACCGGCTAAAAAGCCTAATCCTCCAGAATATATTGCTAATGATTGGTCAAGTGCCATTTCCATTGAAAAATATGCTACATTTGGTAGTGCCATTTTTATTTCCTCTTAATCTGTAATATTATATTCGTTCTAAAGAACTATTACTAACATATCACAAATACATTGTTTGTCACATAAAATCATATCCTTAAAAATTTTTAATATTAATTTTAATCAAAAAAATTTTTTCTCTAATAGTCTAAATTTTAGTTATTTCTTAAAAATTCAGAAATTTAATTTATGTTAAATCATTAGATTTTTAAAAAATTTTTGTAAAGCAATATTAAGAAAAAACATTGTTGGCAAAATTTAGTTGTGGTGATATCCTTATATATATAAGGAATTTTCAAATGGGACTATTTAATTTTTTTGGGAAAAGTGCCGGCAATCCACAGCCTAAAAAACTTCAACAACAGCAATCTCGTGAAGAGATGAAAGAAAGGTTAATGAATACTTTAACCAAGAGTTTATCTGCTCATAATTTTACAAAAATGGAAATTAAAGAAGTTTTTGATATTATTGAATTAGCTGAAGCTGACATTCAAAATTTAAAGTCAAGCCTTATTCAAATAAAACAAACCAGTGCTGTCGCAAAAATTAAAAAAGAGGTAGAGTCTATACAAAAACAAATGTCTGAAGATATTAAATTGAAAATTAAACAAATTAAACAAAGAAAAATACAAATGCAGAAAGCAAGATATTAAAAATGAAATTAGCGATATTTGATTTTGATTCTACACTTATGGACGGAGAAACATTGGAATTTTTAGCAAGAGAATTCCATTTGGAAGAAAAAGTTGCAGCAATTACAAAAGAAGCAATGTCAGGTAATATAGATTTTTTTGAAAGCTTAATTCAGAGAGTTTCGTTGTTGAAAGGTCTGGATAAGTATAAAGTTGAAAAAATATGCAAAAATCTTCCTTTGATGAATGGTGCAAAAGAATTAATTTTTGAGTTGAAAAGAAACGGTTTCAAAACAGTCTGTTTTTCCGGGGGCTTTAAGAGTGCAACAATTCCTGCAAGAATAAAATTAGGTTTAGATGCTGATTTTTCAAATATTTTACACTTCAAGGACAACAAAATGACAGGATTTGTCGGAGGTGAAATGATGTTTTCTTCCAGTAAAGGAGAAATGTTATTGACACTTCAGAGGCTCCTTAATATATCACCGGAATATACTGTTACTGTCGGAGATGGTGCAAATGATTTAAGTATGTTTAAATATTCACATACAAGAGTTGCTTTTTGTGCAAAAGACGTTCTCAAAAAAGCTGCAAATATTGTAATAGATGAAAAAGATCTTACAAAAGCAATAGAACCAATTATGAATAAGTTCAGTAATTTATAAATTCCGTTAGATTTTGAGATCACCGTAGTTCCTTTATCCGAATATCCAAATTGACAACGATTAAATCAGAAGGCTTGTCAATAAGAAAATCAAAATCAAACATTCTGTTACAATTATTGCCACCTCTTATATAACAAAAAGATACATTGTGGAATATTTCACATAATTAATTTTTTTATACTTATATATGGTATTATGAAATTTTCAAGGCGGGAAAGCCACCAATGAGCAAACTCATGAACGATTGTACTTTCATCAGCATTTTTAAATAATTCAATTAAATTTTCAGCCGGAACAAAAGAACCTTTTACTTTTTGCAAATTATGAGGTGTAACATTGTCATAAAACATATTATTTTGAATTGGTTCTTCTTGATTGAATTTTTTGGAATGATTTTTTAATGAACTTTTGTAGTCATTATTATATTTTTCAACAAGCTTAGACTTGAAAATGTTCCGTATATTTGTTATACTGTTATTGGCGGTATCGTGTTGGGATGTTTTATCTACCCGTTTGACGGTATCGTTTTTTATTGGAGTTATAGAATAGAGAACAAGTTTATCTTTTCCTTTGGTTACAAATTCAAGTAAATATTCATTACTCTTTATTTTAGCAATATTTGCATATCTTGAATACTTTAAATTAGAAACTTTTTTTGTATCATTATGGCTTAATATTTTTTGCGAGGTTTCAAATAAACTTTTTGTATTACATAAAATTAAACAGTAATCATTATAATTTTTGTCATTTACACTTATTTTTGAAATCGATTCATCTATTGTTGTACCTTTAAACTCAATAGATTCATTTGTTGCCTTATTTATAAGATTGACAATTTTTCCTTTATCAAGGTTATGTAATTGCTTTATTTTCTTTTTATTTTCACCGGTTTTTTTGGACGCTTCAAACGGCAACTCTGAAGATATTTCTTGAGGCTGAATTTCATTGACAGCGATATCTTCATTCATTTGAATTTTTATTTTTTCACCCGTTACGGTATTGTTGATATAATCATAATCAAACGGGTTAAGGATATCTTTAATAACACTTCCGTCGGTGTTTATTATTGAATTATTTACCTTGAAATCAGACTGATTATGTGTTATACTATTAACGTCAGATGCATTTTGCATGGCTGATAGGTCGGATAAGTCATAAATGATTTGTCCGTTTTTTAATATTTTTTGAAATTTGCTATTTTTCAAATGATGATTTGTTACGTAAAAATTACCGTCTGTACATTTTTTTACAATTTGCACGTGACCGCTAATTTTACTATCTTTATCAATAAATGATTTTATATAATAGTTATACCTTTTACCGTTCTCATTACTTTCAATAACCAAGTTTGGATTTTGCAATGTTATAATAAACCTGTTTATAAAATTTGAACATTCTTTTTCATTTTCTTTTAAAAGGTGATTTACATCATTCCTTGTTATTGTAACTTTTTCAACAGGAGTATTTATACTTGCAATTTTGTTATCTTTTGAACCAAGATAAGATAAAACGGTTTTTATGGTTCTTTTGCCTTGATATTGTTCCGGTTCTTCTTCAGCATAATTTCTATGAATATCATAGAAGTTTTTTATGGCAGTTTGCTTTTCATTCAAATATTTTTCTTGTGAGAAAGTATTTGATGTTTCACTATTTACAGATTGATAATAGACATTGCCGTCGGAATCAACAACATCTTTTAACATTTCTTTAACAGTTATTTGTTCGGGGTTGGATTTTTCTCCATTATGGTTTATTCTGTTATAGGAACTTCCCGATACAGGTGCATTTGTCACCTTGGGGGAAGTTTCTTTTTTGTCTATAATGACATCATATACACTTGGTTTACTATATTAAATATATTATTTTTATTTTGATTTTCCGCAATTAATCTTATCGTATATAAATTATTGCCTATTCTTATTGGTACATAAAACCTATAATATTCATCTACGTAAGGTTTTTTTGTTTTTTTTGTATTTTGTTCAATTTCAATCATTACAGATTGTTTAATTAAATCAACTATGTTTTTTACGGCAATGCTTCTTTCATTGCTTTTATCTGCTTTGCTTGAATAAACAATATGTCTTGGAACATTTATGTTTTTTCCTTTTCCTTTTTTATCAATTCTGTATGAATTTTTAATAAAGTTTAGAATTGCCTTTTTATCACTTGTTGTAATTTGAGTCTTTCCAACTAATGAATTTATGTATTGCAACAAAGAACTTTTATCATAAATATTGTTGACTTCACTTGTCAAATTAACAACATCAACTTTTTGATAAGGATTAATATTTGCAATCATTGCAGACTGATAATAAACTTCTTTTTCCAATTGTTGATTTGAGGGTTTAATTGTTGTTTAAAATATGTTAAAATATCATTATAGTCATTACCCAAGAGCATTCCCTTTGTGGTAACGGAAGATGTATTCTTCGCTTGAGAATGGCTATTTTCTTTTATCCAATTATTAATATTATTTTCAGTATCCGAGAATACAGTTGTAACAATGGGTTTTTTATTTTCAAAAAATTCAATAACCGCACCGAAAGTTTTGTTATCAAAATTATATTTTAATACAAAAGGAATTCCGTTAAATCTTGGTTTATTACTCACAACTATGTCAACTGGAGTAGTAATATTTTTTAAGAACTGTTCCCATTCAAAAGTAGTAGATTGTGATCTTTTTCTACATGAACGATTGTATCGTGAGGTATTCTTACATATACATTATCATCATTATATTCAAAATAACTTTTTTTAAGTTTTTCTCCTTTTTGTTTTACATTATTTTCTTTTTCAAAAACCTGATTATAAAAATCATGGAAATTTTCTAATGGACTTTTATACATTGCTGATTGAAACAAAGGCACATTATATGTTTTAGGGTTGAAGTTTGGTGCATAATGAGTTATAATATTTCTGAGGCGAGTGTCCGAAAAAGTGGTTTCAGTACCGTTCGGAATAGTCTCTACTTTTATCCAATTATCAATGTTACTTTCAGTATCTTTGAAAACAGTTGAGATGACAGGATTATTTTTTTGCCTTAAATTATTTTCAGAACCTTTGCGAACAGGCTTCGTGCTGTCCTCTTTAGGACTAATCTCAGAGGTTTTATTCATTTCTTTTATGTTATACAAATGAACGGTTTTTATACCATTTTGTTCTTTATCATCAAACTATTCTTCTGTTTGTAATCTAACTTGATAAATACTTTCAGCTATGCGAACATTAACATCAAAGTTATGATATTTTTTTATATGAGGTTTTTCAGAACTTTTCATATTTTCGTTAGCAAGTTCCGTCTTTTCTGAATTATTTATGAGTTTTTCAATAGCTTTTAAATATTTATTGTTTCTCTTAATTTTAGATTGGTTAAGGTTTTTATTTCCCTTTTTTGTTAATTTATTTACAACATTTGTAGGTTTATTATCCCCACGCTTAACTTTTGTTTGTTTTATATTTATTTTATATCCGCTTGTTTTTGTATCAAAAGAAATACCGCTATCAAGTATTTTATACAAATATTTTTCTACTTCTTCAAAAGTTGGCACTTTTTCAAATTCATTTGATAAATCAACATAATTGTTGCTTTGATAAAACTTGACATTATTTTGTCTTATCAATAAGGCTTGCCACTCCGTCAGAAATCAGTTCTGTATGAATTTTAGAGTTGAGCAGGTCTTTTATTTTATCTCTATCAACTTTCAATAATCTTTTTTCATTAAATGCGTTATCAATAATTGGAGTGTAATCTTTTCTTGAATGAATTGTTTTTATTTCATTGATAATAGCACCTTTATTATCTTGATTTATTTTAATTGAAGCCATAACAAAATCACCGTTATCAGCTTGCAAATCTAATATAACGGCATATTTTTTATTTTTATCTTTTTCTTTTTCATCCGGTAAAGTTTCAATAACCGCAATAGGATTTTTTAATGCATTATAAACATTACCTATTGTTGTTTCGCTTAAATTATGGTCTGAATTTTTATTTTTTCTTGCCTTGTTTATTACTCCTACACCTATTGCTAAATTGTTTTGAGGAATACCAACTTCAACAAGTTTAGCCGGAGTTCTTCCAATGGTAAAAAGATTACTTTGTTCTTTTTTTGGCAATTTATTGCTAAATACTTTATTAACAAATTTCTTATATTCAAGATTAACTTTTACATCTTGTAACTGTTCCTGATAATTGGTTTCTGAACTCTGATAATAAACTTTATATTCTGATTGTTTATTAGAATGGTTTAATTTATTAATTAAATCTGCTATAATAGATTTAGAGCTTGCTGATGTGCCAGAAACGTTGACACTGGTTGAGAACACATCAGCAAGTTTCCTTTTTAGTTCTACTTCATGCAAGTAGAATCTTTTCACACCGGAAGGATTATTTGTTCGGGGTTGGATTTTTCTCCATTATGGTTTATACTATTGTCAGATGATGTCTTCAACAAGTTGCCCATAGCGGATGGACTGGAAGGCGTCATTTTTTTATCAATTATTAAATTATATACATCAGCACTTAAAATATTGAATAAGTTTTTACTTACAGAATTTTCAGCTGAAATTCTAATTGTATAAATATCATCATTAATTCTTACCGGAACATAAAATCTCAAATAATTATCAACATTAGGTTTTATTTGTTTCTTATTATTAGGAGATATATCAATTAAAACAGAATTTTTAATTAAATCTGTTATATTTTTTACAGCAGTATTCCGTTTAGGCAACTGTGATTTATTATACTTGCTTGAATCAACTATATGAGCAGGCATAAATACATCTTTTTTACCTACTCTTTTTGATTTTTTTACAAAATTTAAAATTGCTTTTTTATCTTTTGAAGATAAAAGTTTTGGAAGTGCATAATAACAGATATTTCTTGTGAATATTACATGAACTGAATAAATAGAGAAAAAAACATTTTTTCTAAATGAGGTGAATTCGTTGATACGGTTTTAATCTACGAACTCACCTTAATAATCAGTCTTAGATTTTTCATCCCCTGTATTATTGTAAAAATGTACAAGTTTCAAGATTATATTTTTATTCTTTTTTATATTTGTTACTCTTTCCTTAAACTTAACTCGGCATCTGCTTGGTATATCATATCACTCGAAAGTTTTAAACGTTCTAAAATTTTACGAATACTGTTTTCTTCTTCAACTTGCTCCATTATAAACCATTGCATAAAAATCTGTGTCGCACGATCTTGTTCTCTTTCTGCTATTTCTGAGATTGTATTTATTGATTGTGTAACAAATTCCTCATGTATAAGAGCTTTCTCAAATAATTCTACTACATTATTCCATTCACTTTCCGGCTTACTTATTTGCTCTAATTTCACTTTGTTGCCTGATTCTATTATATAATCATATATCTTCTGTGCATGTGAAATTTCTTCTCGTGCTTGCACCTTTAACCAGTTAGCAATTCCGCATAAGGACTGGTTTGCACAATATGCCTGCATTGATGTATATAAGTATGCAGAATATAATTCTTTATTTATTTGGTTATTTAATACTTCAAGTATTGTCTGATTTATCATGGTCATTAAACTCCTTATTTTCATCATTTCTGGAATTTTTGACTCGATTGATAATCTCTGAAACTTCTCTTTCTTCAAGTGTTTCACGTTCAAGAAGTTCTGCCGTAACAGCTTGTATTAAATCAATATTTTCACTTAAAGCTTTTTTGCCGTATTCGTAACAGCCATCTATGATTGCTTTAATTTCATCATCAATTTCTCTTGCAGTTTGCTCGGAATAATTCTTCGTCTGACCAAAATCACGCCCCATAAAGACATTTTCACCTGATTTGCCATATGCAACCGTACCCATTTTTGATGACATTCCGTAAACCGTAACCATTTTTCTCGCAATGTCGGTTGCTTGTTTTATATCTGATGTAGCTCCGCTTGTTATCTGTCCGTTATAAATTATTTCCTCCGCAATTCTGCCGCCTAAAGCTGTTATTATCCTATCTTTCAAGTCACTATATTTATACAACGATTTATCGTGTTCGGGAAGTGACCATGTGAC
>CANQLA010000068.1 GCA_947624605.1 Candidatus Gastranaerophilales bacterium
TTTTATTGAAGGCAGTTTTCTATAATCACTGTATTCTGATATTTTGTTGTATCCGCCCGTAATTAATATTCTGCCGTCATCAAATTTTTTACTGTTATGAAAAGCTCTTTTTGCATTCATTTCACCTATATAATGAAAACCTTTAGTTTTGAGGTTAACATCAGCCATACTTTTTTGGTTGCTTATAATTGCTGATAAAAAAATAACAAAAACTATTAATAAAACTTTTTTTTTATTATTATTTATTTTCATATACTAAATCCTAAGGTCGTAAACAAAATCATTATACCATTTTACCCTACCAAAGCAAATTTACGGTTTTATATTTTTAGCGATAAAATTTTCATTTATTATCATGCAAAATCAGTTATAAAAGTCGGGCAAATGCCCGCTAAAATCAAAATTTTGAAAAAATTGGCATAAAAAAAGATTTCTGCCAACCAGAGAAACCCTTATCCTATCTTTGTTTTAAAACTCCCGAAGATGGATTCGAACCACCATTAGAAGATCCAGAGTCTCCTGTCCTGCCGTTAGACGATTCGGGAATATATTAAAAAAGACGCCTTAGCGTCTGTTTTTAATTGAAACTCCTCGGGTGGGACTCGAACCTACAACCCTTCGGTTAACAGCCGAATGCTCTGCCATTGAGCTACCGAGGAATGTCTCAATACTCTTATTATATTCACAAAAAAAAAATATGCAAATACTTTTTTTAAATTTCTTTAATATCTCTTTAAATTTTCTATTTTTTCATATATCTATTGCTCTTTTATCCATTTATATTTTTATTTGTTTGTTAATTATTATATTTGTTAATATTTAAAATTTGATATCAAATAATATTTGACGTATAAATGAGTTTGAAAAATTTTTTTAAGTGATATAATTAATTCGTCACAGTAAGGAGAAATAAAATGAAAAGAATTGATACTTTTAAAAATGCAATGAATTCAAGAAACGCTCTTAAAATTATTGCAGGTATAAATAATTTTGATACAGAAAAAGTAAGAAATGTAGTTACAGCTGCTGTACAAGGCGGTGCACATGCTGTTGATATTTGTTGTAACAAAGAAATTTTTGATATGACACGTGAAATTTGTGAACTTCCGATTTTCGTTTCATCAATTAATCCGTCAGAATTGGCTTTTGCTGCTCAATGGGGAGCTGATGCTATTGAACTCGGAAATTATGATGCATTATCAAAAGAAGGCAGATTGGTTACTGCTGATGAGGTTTGGAATTGGGCTAAAGAAACAATAAGTTTATTAAACGGTAAAAAAATATTTTTCTCTGTTACTATCCCGGGTCATATTTCTATAACAGAACAAATTGAGCTTGCTCATAAATTAGAATCTATACACGTTGATTTAATTCAAACAGAAGGTTCTATGACCTCTGAACATAATTCTAAAGGTGTTATGGGATTAATGGAAACTGCTATGAAAACTATGGCAAACACTATGGAAATTTCTGCTAATACAGAAATTCCGGTGATGACAGCAAGCGGAATTTCTGTTAAAACTGTAGCTATGGCTTTTGCTGCCGGTGCTTCTGCTGTTGGTGTCGGTTCTGCTGTTAATAAATGTGATTCTTTAATTTCTATGATTGCTACTGTAAAAAGTCTTGTTGAAGCTTCATCCAAGTGGACTTGGAATTCTTCTAAAGAAACTCTCAGTATATAGAAGGTTAAAAAGGGATATGAATTTCATATCCCTTTTATTTTTATGAGTTTGAATTTAAAATGTGATTTAAAATATAAACCAATGAGTCAAGATGATTTGCTGCTTTCTCTTGACAGGTTGACTAGGTTTAAAAATCCTGAAATTAAATATAGAAGGGTTTTTTATGATATTATTCTGCGTCATTTAATTTCACCATCTTTATCAAAGCATAAATTAGATGAGCTTTTGCCTTCTTATATATCTTTTTATGCTGAAAAAATATGGAATGATTCTGTTTCTAATCTTTATGTTTCCTGTGATGAAAAATTTTCTTTAAAGGATTTAGACAATATTCAATATGAAATTAATGACGATTATACTGCCGAGTTAATGAATACAAAATTAACAATTGCTCCCGTTATTAATAATATAAATTTGTCTGACTGTCCGCTAAATTTAAAGTTTTTATATCTGTTATACAATAATTTTAATACAAAACAAGATCTTATAAAAACTGCAAATATAATAAGAGCAGAACAATTTACTCTTTTTCCCGTCCAAAAACTGGTTTTAACCGAAGGTATTACGGAAGAAATACTCCTGCCCAAATTTGCAGATGTTTTAAATTATAATTTTGACAAAAATGGTGTTTTTATACTGGCAACAGGTGGTAAGAGCAAAGTTTTAAGTTTGTATGCAGAATTGAAATATATTCTGAAAATTCCTATCTTTGTTCTTCTGGACAATGATGCAGATGCTGTATATGCAGATATTATGTCTATCTTAAGAAATAATGATAAAGCTTATCTTATTAAATCAGGAGAATTTGAGGATATTTTATCGAAAGAATTAATCCAAAAAGCTTTTATTGAAATGAATTATGATGTTAAACCCGCTGAAATTGAAGAATTATTTTCAGAAAACGGTACTTGTTATGCCCTTGAAAATTTGTGGAAATCAAGAAATTTAGGAGAATTTAGAAAAGCTCATCTTGCAAAAGCTGTTAAAAATTGTTTAACCAATCAAAAATATCTATCTCCGGAAATAGTTGATATAATAACGTCAATTTCTGTTTTAAAATAAACATTTTATTTTATATATAATTCAGGAACATTATGCACTGCTCCGCCTAGCAAAGTAGGATATACATTACCTATACGTTTTCTTACTGCTGTAAGACGCAATGGAGAATACAAATAAATCATCGGTTTTTCATCATAAACTATTTGCTGTATCTCATCATAAAAAACTTTTCTTTTATTATGTTCTAATTCTGAAGCACCTTTTTCCATAAGAAGGTCTATTTTTCTTTCAAAGTCAAACAGACCTTCATTAAAATTTTCTTCAGTTCTTTGATTAAAAATATGCAGAGGACCGTTTGAATTCCAAACATTTTTACCTCCGTGAGGTTCAAGTGTGTTTCCTGTAAGCCCCATTATAATTACTTCCCAATCCAAAGTATTTGATATCTTTCCAATTAATGAATTAAATTCTATCGGCTTAAAATTTACTTTTATTCCAAGTTCTGCAAGGTCATCTTTTATCATTACTCCTACAGCTTCTCTTTCTGTGTTTCCTGCATTCGTTAATAAATCAAAACTTACTGTGTTTCCTGTTTTATCATGCAAAATTCCGCCGGCATCTTTATAAAAACCGGATTTTTTTAAATATTCATTTGCAATATCCAAATTACGCTTATGTCCTTTTGATATTTTTTCGTTCAAATATATTGATCCTAAAGCTTCCGAAGTAAAAAGCGGTGAGCCGACACCATTTAAAACATTTGCAACTTGTGATTCTCTGTCTATTGCATAATCTATTGCTGCTCGAAAATTTCTATCCCTGAACCATTTTTGCTTTTTTTCATCTACATAAAAAGAACCCTTGTCATTTTTTCTTAAGGTTAAAAACAAGAAACGTAGTACCGGTATTTGGACCTAAATTATACAATGTATAATTGTTCTTTTCCTCATTTAGTTTAAATCTTGCCGCATCAGAGCCTCGAACGTTAATTATATCTATCTCTCCTGATTCAAATTTTAATAATTCATTATTCAAATCTCCGACAATTTCTATAACATATTTGTCTATATATGGAAGTTTTTTGCCATTTTTATTAATCATAAAATAATTATCATTACGCTTTAAAATGACTCTTTGTGCAGGAACATATTCTTCTAACCTGAATGGACCTGATATGACAAAATCATTGGGATTTGTATTAGTTCCCCAAAATGATTCAAAATATCTTTTTCCTTTTTTTACAATGGGAGAAAGTATATGTTTTGGAGCTATACTTTCGCTCAAAAAACGCAAAAAAGGTGCAAAAGGTTTTATCGTTTTAAATTGTATCGTATAATCATCAATTTTGGTAACTATTGGCAGCTGTCCGTCAATTGTTACTGAATCTCTTACGCTTGTATTTCCAAAACCCGCAAAAATTATGTCATTCCAGGTAAAAACAACGTCATCTGCAGTTATTTCTTTGCCGTCTGACCATTTTAATCCTTTTCTTAATGTTATTGTGTATATTTTTTTATCAGGAGAAATTTCTATTGATTTTGCCATATTCGGTCGAACTTCTCCTGTATTAACATCTGTTGATAACAGTGAATCAAACATTAATGCTGCAATTTCGCCGGATGTATTATCTTTAGCTGCCCAAGGATTAAATGTCTTTGGACCTTCTCCAATTGTCGAAGAAACAATTTCTCCGCCGAATTTTCCTGTCGGAAGCTCTGATTGCAAATAGTCAACATTATTTATTGTCACATTAACAGGTTCTTTATAATATAGAGTTTGCGGAATTGTTTCTTGATTTGTATGTTGAATATTAACATTTGCTTTATCTGTAGAAAAACAAGCAGATAAGACTAAACAAGGTATAATTATTGCAAATAAAACATTTATATATTTATTCATAATTTGAATTTATCATAAATTTACAGGAAATTAAACTGCCAAAATGAACTATCCAAAAACAACATGACATAATAATTAACATTATAATCGACTGTTTGACTACTTTCAAAATTTGAAATGTATAATACTCCCTCAACGCTTAAAATTGTGCTTTTTATATCGGTGTCCAATAAATCTTTTTGCTTAGGATAACCAAGCCTTGTACTCCAAGGTATACCTTTTAAAAGACTAAAAAAGCAATCTTTATACCACTCTTTCAAACGCATTTGAATATCAAGTTCAATTGACTGTTTATCTTTAACATAATTAATTTGAGATTGTCCGAATGTCCAATCCCCATTATTATCTAAATTTCTTATTCTTATCAATAAATCTCTATAATTATTCTAATTCTCATACAGTAAAACTCAAGCGAGTTTTTTGCAGGGCTGATTTTATAATTGTTGTCAAATCGGGGTTTTTATTTAATTGATTAAATTTTGTTTGTATTTGCATAGAAGGGGCTTTTAATCCTTATAAATTTTGATATAATATGAATATGAAAACGATTAGAAATGTTGTGTTATTATTTGTTGTCTTTGTAACTTTTGCTTTAAGTGCCTTTGCGGAATATAAACCTATACCTAAGCATCTGAGCAAACAATATAAAGCTGATATGGAACGGATTATTGATGAAGAATACCCCAAAATAATCAATAAAATTGATATCGATATGAAACAAGCAACCAACTATTATAATAGAATTTTAAAGTACGGCTATTATTCAGATAATCAAACGAATGTATATAATCTGTATTTTATGTATGAAATTGTTATCCCAAATTCGGATATACACTTGTACAATAAGTTATTTAATATTACTTGCAAGAAATATTTAAAAATGAATAACCAGACAATAGCCACTGATTATTCAGGTACTTTTGCGAATTTTTTAGAGCCATATTTTAATGATAATAAAGTAAACATTAAAAAATTAATTGATATCATTGATTATGAAAAAAAGCAAAATGAAATTGTTAAAAAGTATATTAAACAAGCCGAAAAATTACGTCCTATTGAATAGAAACAAAAGTTAAGGGATTTACAGGAGAATCATTTACTCTAATGGTCAAATGTAAATGTGGTCCCGTTGAAATTCCTGTATTACCGGAATATGCAATTATCTGTCCTTGTTTAACTTTTTGCCCGTAGGAAACACACCAACGAGAAATATGTCCGTATTCACTTTTAATATTTTTTCCATTTATATCCCCATGATCTAATCGTACCCAATAACCATAGCCTTTTGCAGGACCTGTTGAAATCACTTTACCATCTGCAATAGCTTTAATTGGTGTGCCTATAGGAACACCAATATCAATACCGCTGTGTCCACTGCTTGCTCCTTTGGCAGGCTGAGGTCTCCACCCGTAACCACTAGTTATTCTACCTTTACACGGCATAATCCATTTTGTATTAACGGGTTGCGGATTTACGGGAGTGGTATTTTCATCTTTTACTTTCACAAAATTTGTTGTAATGGGAGCAGCACCGCCTGTAACAGTACCGTCTGTGTTTTGCTGTGTTGTTTGTCCTGTTACCGATAATTCCGAGTTGGGCAGATTTACTCCTACCCATAAGTCACAAGTTGTTGTTCTTGTCCCGGCTTCACTTTTTGAGAACATTAAATCGTGCGTAAATCCCAGAACTATGTATTGTCCGTTAAAATCAGAAAATACTCTTGATTTGATTTCTAAAAGTTGAGCAACAATCAAGTCAGGCATAAACATCATTTTAACGCTCAAGCCTGCTTCTCGTCTTTGAGGTGTTTCCAATAAAATACTATCATCACTTATTACGGGAACGGGAACATCAATACATTCATTGTTCAAAAGTACGTTAAGGATCCCATTATCAATAAAAGCACTTCCGCCTGCAAATGTGTTTATCACGTCTAAAGCATTTCCGCTGCAAGTGGTGGGAGTTTGTATTATTCCGTTAATATTTCCCATATTAACATGTTTGCAATTTGTTTGAGCAGCAACTGTTTTGATAATATCTCTTACGGAAGTACCTGCTGCAAAAGTTTGTGAAAAATTACAATCAAATACATCAAGTGCTTGTGCTTGAATTTCTGTTATAATATCCGTTTGACCGCCTGCTTTGTGAGAGTATGCCTGCAACATTCTGCCTTTAAAAATCAAGCTCATACTTTCTTCATTGCCGTAGCCTGCTTCAATAAGAACGTATTTCCATTTTTCTTTATCATAAACATACATATCCTGATGAATTTTATTGCGTGTTGACGGTGCAAGGTTGTAAATTTGAATGCTTGCCCCTGTTGAATCCGACATTGTGCTTCTTGTTATGCTCATTTTACAAGCAATCGGGAGCTTTATTATTACTTCGCCTTCGGGGGTTAAAACGGTTATTCTGTATAACGGGTTAAAAATCTTCATTAAATACTTCTTGCTCTATTTGTCTGGCTTCTTCTTTGTTTAAGACAAAAACATTTATTCTTCCGCTTGAAAAATCATTTTGTTTAAAAGGATCTATATTACCTGAAGAAACAAAAGTTATGCCAAAAGGGATTAACTTTTTGAACTGTCTTAGTGCGTTAGGAGTTAAAACGACTTTTAAACAAGAAACCCGAATATCCTTGTATTCAAAACCAAAATACCAGGATTGATTTCTTGGAGAATAGTACAATTCAAAAAGACAGTTTTCGTTATTGTCTAAAACAAGCTGCATACTTTGTTTTGGGTTGGATGTGAGTGATGTTATATGCTGCATAATACCTTATAAATCAGAAACATATTAACTATTTTAAATTCTTTAGAATCAATAAAGAGTTTAACACCTTTAGAACCACCTTTTTACCGTTTACATCAATTAAAAGGATGTAAGAAAAATTTATGGTCAGTAACTGTTCAATCAAATTGGAGAATAACATTTGAATTTGATGAAAATACAGGCAATGTGTATATTGTAGATTATCAATACTATCATTAAGAAAGGAGTTTATAAAATGGAAATGTTTAACCCTGCTCATCCCGGAGAAATACTAAAACAAGACTATTTACCGGGTTATAATTTGACTGTAACCTCTTTTTCTTTAAAAATGGGAGTTTCGAGAAATACAGCATCCGAGCTTGTTAATTGTAAAATTGGGATAAGTCCTGAAATGGCTTTAAAACTCGAAAAGGCTTTTAAGGTTTCCGCTAAGTTTTGGCTTGATTTGCAAACACAGTATGATCTTTGGCAAGCAAGACGAAGAGTTAATCTTGACAATGTAGAGGTTATTGCTCTTTAGATCTTGGTGTATCAAGAAAAAGAATATATGATATTTTTATGAGGTGTTTATGAAAAAGTTATTTTGTTTAATTTGTATGTTGTTTATGCTCTGTTCTGTTGCGTGGGCAGATAATAACAGTATGCAAAGACGATGAGAAGGAGAGTTTTGGCTTCAAACAGGACTGGCATCAGAATCAGTACACAAATCAAATCAAAGGTTATTAGAAGAAGATATTAAGCTGTATCTTAAAGACAAACCATCTTTTTATGGAAACTTAATAATCTATGAAGAATTATATAAGCCTAAAAATGATTTAAATTACAAATATATTAGCCAAGCTTTATTATCATACCAAAATGCTTTTACCGAAGTAAGCGTATATAGAATATTTCAAAAGGATATTATAATAAACGATGCTGATTATAAGTTTATTGACGATATAACAAAAGAGCTGATTGCAATATATAATTTTATGTGTCGATTATAATTTATTATACGGTTAACGTTTCTTCGAATTATTCCACTTCGTGGCAAAATTTATTATAGGTTGAAAATGAAAAATTATTGAGTCGTTAACGGTTTTTCCTCTCACAATACCGTGGTTCTCAACCTCTGCTTGCTTGCTTGCGTTTATCTCGGCAAGACGAGCAGTGTCCACGTTTGTTGTTACTACGTCCGAGAAGTTCAACTGCTTTAATGTCATGCTGATATTTGCCGAGTAGTTCTCATTTCCCTGATTAAAACTTA
Source organism: Candidatus Gastranaerophilales bacterium (assembly GCA_947624605.1). GTDB lineage: Bacteria > Cyanobacteriota > Vampirovibrionia > Gastranaerophilales > Gastranaerophilaceae > RUG841. Next base: position 8,605 of record CANQLA010000068.1, read on the forward strand.
TTGACTGAATGTACATACTCTTGAATGTTGCGAAAGGAGTTTCTACAACCAAAGAGGTGTTATTATCCCTCAATATCGTCAATTTGCGGTATATTTCCTGTAAACGACTTTCGTCATTCTTATTGAGAATAAAGTTGTCAACAACCTTTTTGTAACGGGCAATGTTGTCTTCCACTTGAGAAACGAGGTTTCTTGCGATTTGCGTTACATTGTCGACAGGCGGTAAAAGCTCAGGAATAACAGCCAATTTGTTTGGCATATCGTAATCCTTCAACTTGTCAACATACGGTTCGCCTTTGATTTTTGCGTTTATAGCATTGTATATGCTTCTTAAAAATCTTTTGTCATTTGTACACGGAACATATACAAGTTCACCCGATATACCGCTTAAAGTTATGGTTATAGGGCTGTGAGAAATGGCATCTTGTACGGCAGAATTATTTTCAAGCCAATTATCAGTTATTTGATTTTGAATACTTACGGAATGTTCCGTTATTATGTCAAAATAAACCGCAATATTGTTATCGGGTTCGTTTGCGGAAGATACAACCAAAGCACCTTGAATGTATTTATCCGCTTCATGAGCGATAATACCGTCTGATATGCTTGAAAATTCATTGTATGTTACACCACCAAGCAGTAACATTTTTTCTCCTATGTTTTAATTTATACATTTAACATGTTTGGAAGCTATTATTTTTAAAAGCCTTGTGTTGCAAAAGCAGCTTGTGAAAATGGAAGCAAGTTGATTATATCTCTAACAGGCTCGTTTGTTTGTATAGTTATTGCAGGACTGTAATTAAGAGTTTTATTTTGATTATTGTTATAATAACGATAGTTTTGTACTCTAAATTCCGCCTCGGCTTCTGCTGCTTTTTGAGCGGCTTCTTGTTCTAATCTTTGTTTTCTTTTTGCATCACCCATTTGGTGCAGCCGATTGTATTCTTCTTGGGTTAAACCTCCCCGCATAGCTTCATCTGCCGTAATTTCATCTTCTTTAGTTCCGGTGCATTTTTTAATCAATTCAAGCAGTTTTTTAATCCATTCGGGTACAGGGT
>CANQLA010000069.1 GCA_947624605.1 Candidatus Gastranaerophilales bacterium
CTTCATAATACTTGCTTATCTCTTCAGTAAAACTTCTTAAAATCTTTTCTTCCTCAACTTCTATCAAAACTTCTGTCGCCCTTTGGCTATTATGAAGACCTGTAAGCTCTTTCGGCTCTATAAAATATGTCTGACCGCTCGCTGATATATCATGCACTATTCCCGTAATTTTATTCTTCGCTTCAGCTTTTACGGGAAATACACTTCTCCCTCCCCTTTGTGTGTATACCGTATCTCTTAATTCCTTTGTAAATTCAACGTCTGATAATAATCTATGTATTACTGCTTTTATACTCTCTGTTATTTCTCTGTATTTACTATGTAACTTCCCTAATTCTTCCGTTGTACTCTCTTTAATATTTAATGACTCATCAAATGCCTCAAAAACTCTATCCTCAAATCCTTTTAACGTTATCAATCTTTCGGCTGTCTCCCATAATGCCGGTGCTTCTTCCTTATTCCTCTCTATATACGTCTTTATTTGCCTTGAATTCTTTAATATCTTCGCTATTTCAAATATCTCTTCTCCGCTTAACTTTATATGCCTTCTTGCTTCTTCCAAAGAGTTCGTCATATCCATAATATTCTCTAACGGAAATTTCTTCCCTTCATCGAGTAACTTTCTCGCTTCCGTTGTATAATTTATCTGCCTCTCTATCTCTTCCGAATTGTCATATATCTTCCCGCATAATGCCTGCTTTTCACCAGGTTCGCTTACCGCATTTGCTCTTATATATTCTATGACTTTGTTAAATTCCGTAACTTCTGCTATTGATTTCATATTGAAATTATATGACAAATCTCTTGACTTTCTTAAGTTTTTTAAATTCTTATCCTTCAAAATCCTTAACAATTTTTTTTTTACGTTAAATCGTGCTAATATAGTCTATATGAAGAAAATTATGCTCTGTTATCCTCCGGGAGATTTGACAGTTAAAATTAAAAATAAATATAAATTTCAAACACTCGATGTTATACCCGCTATGTTAAAAGCTTGTAACGATTTGGGTTATATTGCAGCCGTTTTGAATAATCAAGGTCATAATGTTTTTTTGAAAGATTATAAAATTCAACAAAACTCCCCTCTCGACTTACTTGACGATATATTGAATTTTAATCCCGATATGATTGTCCTTCATACTTCTTTCCCAAATGTCTTTGAGGATTTGAAAATCATCAGAATGATTAAATCTTCAAATCCCGAAATCGTTACCGTCTTGTATGGCGATTTGTTCTTTAACCCCTCTGCCGATTTGTTATCTAATCTCCCTCTGGGCGGCGTTGATTATTTGATTGGTGCTGATGAAGCTTTCGTCTTACCTCTGCTCATAGCTTGTCATTTTAATTCTCCTCAGGATGTATTTAAAATTCCTTTCATTACTGTTTGTAAAAACGGTCTGATGCAAAAAACTAATTTTAATTTATCTCACGGTGATATTAATGATTTACCTGCACCTGCAAGAAATATGATGAAAAATGAATACTACTACAGACCTGATAATATGAAAGTTACTGCTACTATTATTACTTCTTCCGGATGTGATAAAAAATGTATTCATTGCTCGGAATATAATTATTATGGACCTGTCTGCCATATAAGACCGGCTTCTAAAGTGTTTGAAGAAATGTATGACTGCTACAATAAATATGGTATTACTAATTTCTTCTTCCCTCTTGATACCTTTTCACATAGTGAAAAATGGGTTGAAGAATTGTGTGACTTGATTATCGACTCGCCTATGAACAATAATATTGAATGGATTGCTAATGTCAATATCGCTACTTTCACCGAATACATGGCCTCCGAAATGAAAGCCGCAGGCTGTTCAATGCTCGTTATGCGTTTTGATTGCGGCAGCGATGATTCTCTCTTCCGTATGAACAGAGGCTTTACTGTCGATGAATCCTTAAACTCCGTCGAAATTGCAAAAAAAGCTAAATTGAAAATTTACGGACTTTATTCTATGGGATTGCCTTGGGAAAATCAAGATCACCTTATCGCTACTAAAAAATTAATCCTTAAATCTTGCCCTGACTATATCTCTCTCGCTTTACCCGTTGCTTATCCGGATTCCCATATCGAATCAGCTTTTAAAGATGCTAATATCCTGAAATCTCCTTCGCTTTCTAAAGACGGCTTAAATCTTCAACCTCTCGGTACTAAGTTCCTATCTCATCAATTTATATCCAATTTCAGAGAAAAAACTCTCCTCCGATATTATTTGAATCCCGCATTGTTTCTTAAAAAACTTCTCACCATTACTAAAGAACCTGACCTGTTCCTCTCTTATTTAAAATATATTTGGTTCCTGTTTAAAAATAAAAGTTTTTAACTCCTTCTGTCAATAATTACATAAAATCTGAATTTCAAAAATATTATCTTTACCTTTCCTTTCACTTTTTATATTTTAATTTATTTAAAATATTATATCGGATATCTGCCTTCGGTTATTGTTTCCTTTTCTCTTTTTGAAAATAGTGTTATTGAATTGTTATTATTATCAAAATTATTATGAAAGGATTCACTATGCCAGAATTTTCAACACCTTTTTCCGTAAAACACTCTGACAGAAAATTAACAAACGAAGAGTTGATTAGAGCTATTAAATATAGTATCGCCGCTGAGTATGAGGCATCTCAAATTTATGAACAACTTGCTGAATCAACTGACTATCAAAATGCAAAAATCGTACTGCAAGAAGTTTCTGATGATGAAAAAGTTCATGTCGGCTGCTTTAAAAAACTTCTCGATATCCTTTATCCTGAAGGAAAAGAATTTGAAAAACAAGGTGAAGAAGAAATATCTGTACTACTCAACCAAAAAACTTCTTCCTGAAAAAAGAAGCTTTTATGCTTCTTTTTCCAATGTTTATCCTGTCCTTTATGAATTTGTCCGATTTTTACTTTTTTTACTTGCCTTGACATCGGATTTTGTCTTTTTCCTTCTAATATTTTCGGTTTTGCTTGCTTCAACTTTGGCTTCCGTTTCTCCTTCAGCATTCTCCTCTTTTACGGCTTCCGCTTTCTTTGCAAGATTTGCCAAATGCGGCGACGGCACCCACGTTTTGCCTTTCCCCTTCACTAAATCTTTATATACGTAACACTCCGTACAAGGTATCCCCTTTAATGCAGGTGCTTTCCCGGTTACCATGTTCTTTGCATATATCATTTTCGGATTGTTTAACGCATTCATTAAGCCTTCTTCAAATACATTACCTCCAAAATTTTTATCATACAACGAACAACAACCTAAAATTTGACCATCCCAATTTATTTGCGGTGCTTCCCATAAAAAATTACAATAATACCAATCTATCTCTTTCCTGATAAATTGCTTTAACCTCGATCTCGGCGTGTGCGTCTTTCCGGTTACTCCAGTCAATTCCTTTATTAACTCCAAATCCTCCACCGGTGAAAATGCACGATCCCAATTCGTTGCAAAAAAAATCTCCATCTTTAATTTCTTCGCAAGCCTTTTCGCCTTCTTTACTTCGTGTACATTATGACCAAATAATATAAATTTCCAGTTTAAATACGGCTTTTCACTTTTGTATTTCTTCTTATAATAATTTATACGTTCTATATGCTCTATTACTTTATCAAAATTTCCCCTTCTCCTGTATAACTTATACGTTTCTTGCGATGCTCCGTCTATTGATACTACTATATTCTCAAATTCATATTTTACTAATGCCTCTGCTTGTTCTTCCGTCAGCTTGTTTAAATTAACTCCATTGTCCGCTGTTAACTTTATTCCCTTCTCATGAGCATATTCCATAATCTTTACTAACTCCGGATTTAAAAATATCTCTCCATGATTTGATAATTCTATTGTTTCAAATTCGTTTTCATCTACTATCTTCTTAAAATTATCACAACTTAACATCCCATTGCAGCATCCGTTTTTCACTCCCTCCGGATCTAATCTCATATAACAAGACGGACAATCCAATTGACATATCGTACTTGCCTCCAGTCTGATACTCTTTGGTAAGTCTTCTTTATGTTCATATCTTTCTTCCAAATATTCTTCTTTTAATTTTATTTTCGGTTGTCTCATATCTTTCGCCTTTAACTTAAAATACCTCTTTATAATAGCCGTATTTTTGTATGTGTCAAGATTTATTTATATTTTTCCTTCCGCTTTCGGTGAAGTTAACCATATATCCGCTTCTTTCATTGCTTTATAACACCAACAATCCGTACAGGGTATTCCCTCTTTCGCTGCTACCTTCCCTGTTACCATATTCTTTGCATATATCATATCCGGATGGTTTAATGCCTTCATTAATCCTTCCTTAAACACGTTCCCTCCAAAATTCTTTTGATAATTCGCACAACATCCCAATACCTGACCGTCCCAATTGATTTGCGGTTCCCATAAATCTCTGCAAAAATACCACTCTATCTTACCTTCTTTATATTTTTTTAATTGTACTATCGGTGATGTATTTATGTCTAATGCATCTATCCCGGTTAACTCCTTTACTCGCAAAGCATCTTTTATCGGCGAGTACGTCTTATCCCAATTTACATCAAATATTATTTCGTCTACTCCAAGTTTCTTCGCCTCTGCTTTCGCCTTCTCTATCTCATGTTCATTGTGACCGAATACTATAAATTTCCAATTTATATACGGAAATCTGCTTTTGTACTTCTTCTTGTATTTTATTATTTTCTTAACATTATTTATTACTCTTTTATAATTTCCTCCCACTCTGTATATTTCATATACCTTTTGGCTTGCTCCATCTATTGATACGGTTATCGTATCTGCTTCATATTTTACTAATGCCTCCGCTTGTTCTTCCGTTAGGTAATTTAAATTAACTCCGTTTGTTATCGTTACCCTTACACCGTTTCTGTATCCGTACTCTATTATCTTTACTAAATCTCTATTTAAAAATATCTCTCCGCTGTTTGATAATTCTATTTTCTCCAATATGTTATCATCTATCAACTTCTTGAAATCTTCAAATTTTAAATTTCCATATCCGCACCCTGACTTTACTAATTCCGGATTTTTCCTCATATAACATGCAGGACACTTTAATTGACAAAGTGTGCTTGCATCTAATCTTATATATTTCGGCAACTCTAACCTGTTTTTATACTCTTCTGTTTCTCTTCCTTCGCTGATTTGTTTCCTGTTTACCCCTTCAGACATATTTCCCCTTCTGTTAATAAATCTTTTATATCTGCTTTATTTCCCCTCCTTATATCACTCTTGCCTCCACAGGCTCATTTCCCCGCTCACAGATATTTCCTTTACACAAATTTTCATATCCAGACATTTCACTCACTTGCTTCGCCCATTCTTCTATAATTTCCTGCTCCGTATTTTTGTATGATATCGCTTGACCTATCTTTACCTCTATCTTGCCTTTGAACGGCACCCAGTTATAATTCTCCGTACCTACTATCGACATCGGTAATATGTCCGTTTTCGACATCTTCGCTATCGCTACAAAACCTCTGTTTATTTTCTCTATCTTTCTATCTCTGTATATCCCTCCCTGCGGAAATATACATAAATTCCATTTCTCTGCTTTCATTATGTCTCGTACCGATTTTATCGTGGAAACTTCCAGCTTCGCCCTGTTTACCGCAAATGCACATAGCTTCGGTAATACCCAGCACATAAATTTCCCTTTGAATAACTCTCGCTTCGCCATAAACGTCATTGGCTTTCTTATCGCTAAAAAAACCATGTGCGGATCTAAATATGAAATATGATTCGGGGCACATATAAATCTCTTATCCTTCTCTATGTTCTCCCTACCTGTAAATCTTATTTTGTAAAATATTAATATGAAAGGTAATACTATTAGATATGTCGTCCATATCTGGAAAAAATATGACTTCCAACTTAACCTGCTCGCATCTATTCTTGAATAATTATTCTCTGACATTACTTCTTCTTCCTATTCCTATATGGGCTTATATTCTAAACCGGATAAATTAGATATCTCTATACACCATCTTTCTATCGTTTCTTCAACTCCTCCGCAACTCGGAATTAATTCTCCTATCTTCACCGTTATCGTCCCTTTGTGATATCCCTTTGACTTCTTATCCGCTCCTGTTATCGATACCGGTAATATCGCACATTTTGATGCTTTCGCCAACGCAACAAACCCCCTCGTTACACGATTTATTCGCCCGCTTTTATCCCTCGTACCCTGCGGAAATATCCCTAACCTCCATTTCGTCCCACTTATTGCCATCGCCGTTTTTATCGTTGAAACCTCAAGCTTCTCTCTGTTTACGGAAAAAGCTCCGCACCAATCCATTAACCACCTCGACCAAAATGTCTCAAATAATTCTTCTTTTGCCATAAATGCCAATGGTTGCTTTAACGCTATTGCTACTATAAATGGGTCAAAACTTGATATATGATTCGCCGCTATTAAATATTTCTCCTCCCTGTTTAATTTCTCTATTCCATATATCTCTATTTTATAATAATATCTTATATATAACCCTAATAACCAATTACATACTATATTCTGTATGATTGCCCTGAATTTATTAAATTCTTTCGCTTCCCTTCTCGAAAATTTTCTTTCCATGTATCTCTTTAACATATTTTAATCCTTTTTATACTGAATTTTAGCATAAAAAGGATTAAATGTTTATATTATGTATCCGTTTTATTATTCTTCTTTCTGCACATTGCTCTCCCATAATCCATGTATGTTACAATATGCCCTCGCCGTAAATCGTGTACATTTACATTCTATCTTTATTTCTGCCTTCTCTCCTGGGTGTAAATATTTCCTCGTTAAATATTTCCCGTCTTCTGATATCAGCTCTATAAATTCTATATAATGTTCTTCTGTCATAGGATGCTCCATTGACCCTATCTCTACATAGTATTCACCGCTTAATCCACGCTTTATTACCGGTATATGTTTCTCTCCGTATTCTTCCTCTTCCTTCCGCCCCTCTATTTTTGTCATCACCTCCGAACAACATACCAGTTCACCATTTCCTGCTCCTACTACCTCTATTATGTTTCCGCATATTTTACATTTATATAATTCATTCTCTTTTATCATTTTTTTCTCCTCTGATTTATCTCAAATTAAAATATATATTCTATTATTATAAATATCATTACCTAAATGTGTTTTTTATTTTCTTATTTTTATTATCTCCTCTATTAATGAATTTTCATATAATTTAACTTGATTCATCGGATATAGAAAATTTTGAATTAATATCGCTACTGAATACGTCTTTCCGTTATCTGCCGTTATATATCCCGTAATTCCGCTTGCATTCGTTAATGTCCCTGTCTTTAAATATACCTTGCCTCTGTAATTTAACAGCCTCGATGACAACGTACCCTCTCCGGGTTGTGCTAACATTCCTTTCATTCTCTCAAAACCGTATTCTTTGTACAAAGCATTTAATGCATCGGTCATAAAATCTACCGTTAACAAATTGTTTCGACTTACTCCGCTTGCATCCGCCAGTGCTATATTCGTTGTGTCTATACCTCTTTTGTCCCAGTAATCATAAAATACATTAAGCTGTGATGCCAGATTTCCACTAACTCCGTATTTTACACCTCCTGCAACTTTTGCCAAATTCTCTGCCAGAAAATTATTACTGTTTTTGAAAATCTGACCGTACGTGTCTTCTGCACTGTGTACTATCTCCCCTATTTCCTTCGCTTCTTTCGGTATCATAGAATATAATATCGTTTTATTCTCTATTTCTATATTCAAATTGTTTAAACATTTTATCGTCTTTTTCTCAAAATATCTCTGCATATTGTTTATTGGTACTTTTATTTCCTCATAATTTAATATAGTCCCTGTAATACACAATATATCCGGTGATTGCCAATCATGCCTTATCGCATATATATTATTACTATTTCCCTTCTTTACGGTATTTAACGTGACTGTATCACTGTCCGTTTCTATTGTCGTTTTACCTTCCGCATTAACTGATATATCATAAGTCGCTATATTCCCGTCAAGATTATATGCACTGAATTTCGGCATTAATCTGTTTGTTCCGTCATCCCACATCCAGCCGACTCCCCACTCAACATTATCCGTTATCGTATCATCTATGTATATATTCTTAAACTTGTTATATCCTTTTGCTTTAATTCCTTTTATCGCTTCTCTTAAATTTTCTGTAGTTAGTAACGGATCCGCTCCAACTCTTATATATAAATCATTTTTGTATGTATAAAACTTTGTTGTATAATTGTAATTCTCTCCTATCGCCTCTATCGCAGGAAATATAGTAAATACTTTTAATGTCGATGCAGGATGTAAAAGCTTGTTCTGATTGTATTCATATACAACTTTCCCATCTGATACTTCCTTTATTGAAATCGCTATCGTTGAACTTTCATTTAACTTCGATTCCGTTATTATCTTTGATAACTCTGCCGCTTTTACTGTATTGTTACTTATTACTATAACAATTGCCATAATTATAACTTTAATTATATCCTTCATTATAATCCTCCAAAATATATTCTCTATGTCTGTCTGATAGTGTTTGTACGTTTCGTCTTAATTCTTTCATCTCATCTAAATCTATTTCCGCTTCCAAAACATCTTCTTCTTCCCCTAAACCTCCGATTACTCTCCCTTCAGGTGATATTATCATTGAATGACCTGCATTGTATTCTCCGCTCTCCCTTCTTCCGGTCTGTGAAACCGATATCATATATGTTTGATTCTCTATTGCCCTAGCTTTTGACAGTATCTCCCAATGTTGCCTTCTGCTCTTTGGCCATGCCGCTGTATTTACTAAAATATCTGCTCCTCCGTATACATAACTTCTGTATAACTCAGGAAACCTTATATCATAACATATCGTTATCCCTGCCTTCGCCGCATCCGTATGTGCCATTACAGGCTTTGTTCCTCTTTCACAATTCTCACCCTCTCTATCTCCTAAATATGAATATAAGTGCATCTTATCATATCTTGCTATTATATCCCCTGCCCTGTTTATAACAGGACAACTGTTCCTTGGCTTCCCTCCTCCTTCCCGTATTACTACTGTTCCGCCTATTACATTAGCTCTATTTTTTTTCGCTATATCTTTCAAAAATTTTATCGTTATTGAATTGTTAAAATCTTCTGCTGCTTCTCCATAATTATCTGTGTTCCATCCTGTTGCAAATAATTCGGGTAAAATTATTAAATCTGATTTTCTCCTTCCTCGTAATAATTTCTCCACCTTCTCAAAATTTGCCGCTTTGTTTCTGACTATGGACTGCATTTGTATAATTAATATTTTTATCATTTTTCTCCAAGGTTTGCTTTACACAATTCTATTACCTTTCATGCCTTTTGTCAGAAATATAACAAAACTTAATTTTGCTTAATTTTACCCCAACAATATTATATAAAAAAATACCCTCAAAAAGAGGGTAAAATTAATTTAGAGAGAGAGAGTTTAGAGATTGTTAAAACTTTTTGTAATTCTTTCTAGTTAAAATATTTGAAAGATTCTTTAATATTTGA
>CANQLA010000070.1 GCA_947624605.1 Candidatus Gastranaerophilales bacterium
TAACCGGACCATAACTGTCAACAGCTATAGTAACAGGTCCCATACCTAAGAATCCAAATGCAACTAAGCCGAATGCGAAAACAGATGAATACATCATAATTTCCGACGGGATATGTGTACTTGCAACATAAGCAGCAGCCATAAGTAATATAATAACTGTACCAATCCAAAATCCGGAGAAGTTACCGGCAACAATACCTGACAATATTGTTAAAGAAGAACCGCCTTCACGGGAGGCAGTAACAACTTCTTCAGTATGTTTAGCTTTTGGACTTGTAAATACTTTTGTTGCTTCAGGAATTAACGCAGCACCCAAAGTACCGCAAGAAATGATTATTGCGAGAATTAACCACAAATTACCAAAACCTTCAATATTACCGAGCATTTTGTAACTAACACCAAAAGTCATAATAATTGAAAGTATTGAAGTAATCCAAACCAAGTTGGTAAGAGGTGCTTCAAAGTCTAAATCCGCCTTATCTTTATACAGAGAATTTGATAATAAAGTGTTAATGCCATAAGCAATAACAGAAGTAAGAATCATCAGGAATCTCATAACAAAAATCCATGTTAATAAAGTAACCTGATTAACAACATTGGCAGAACCATCCGGATTAACTACGGCTAATAAGATGAAAGAAACAAGAGCAACACCTGTTACACCGTATGTTTCGAAACCATCAGCAGTAGGCCCTATTGAATCACCGGCATTATCACCTGTACAATCAGCAATTACACCGGGGTTTCTGGGATCATCTTCCTTTATAGTAAAGTGAATTTTCATAAGATCTGAACCAATATCGGCAATTTTTGTAAAAATACCGCCTGCTACTCGAAGTGCTGATGCACCTAATGATTCACCAATTGCAAAACCGATAAAGCAAGCTCCGGCAATTTCTCCCGGAATAAATAATAAGATAAGAAGCATCATTATAAGTTCAACGCTTACAAGTAAAACGCCGATACTCATACCTGCTTTTAAAGGAATACCCATAATATTTAAAGGATTTCCTTTTAAAGAAGCAAATGCTGTTCTCGCATTTGCAAGGGTATTCATTCTTATACCAAACCAAGCAACGGCATAAGAACCTAAAATACCCACAACAGACATAGCCAAAATTATTAAAACATTTTTAAGAGGCATAGCCTGTAAGTAACCGAAATAAAAAGCAATACAAAGTGCTATCAGCACTTCTAAAGCAATTAAAAACTTACCTTGTTGAATTAAGTAAGTTTTGCAGGTTTCAAAAATAACATTTCCGATATCAATCATACACTTGTGAGCATCTAATTTTTTAACGTCACAAAAGGCTTTACAGCCCCAAAGTAAGCCTAAAACGGAAACAATAATACCTGCTACCAAGTATGTAAAATACTCAGGATGCACTTCTTTAATGTTGGGAACAACAAGATCCGCTTCACTTGCAAGTGCAGGTGCTGAAATAAACAACAATGACATAACTGTCATAAACGTTGTCTTAACAGCAGTTAAGATTTTGTTTGACATTTGCAATCTCCTTTACTAAAACACGTACATAATAAATGTCCTTATATTTTTAATTGTAATAAGAAATCACATTGAAATCAAGTTAAGAATGTATACCAAACAGAGTATTTTTTTAAATTAATTTTTTAAAATTAAGCCTATAAGCTTTAATTGCAACTAATTACGACAAAAAATAAAAAATATTTGTTCTAAAATTATTTTAATACAAATTACAAACAGACAAAAATAGTCCGGCGATACGGGCAAAATTTTTTGTATTATTATTGAACAAAAAATTTTGCCCAAAACAGATATGTACAATTCACCCAAATACATTAATACAGACTATATCATAATTATAATTTGTTAAAAAACTTTTTTGATTTTTGATTAGGATTCGGATGATTGTGAGATTTATCATCACAAAGAGAGTGCATATCTTTATATTGATTCATTCCGTTAGCATGAATATGTGTTATTTTTTCTAATCTTGCAAGAGAAATATTATATAGTTTTAATTTTTCTATGTATTGTAATTTTGCATCATTATAATTTTGTCTTGCATTTTGGAGTTCCAGAAATCCGACGTGGGTATCTTTACCGGAGTTATAGTCTTTGTTTACAGAATTTAAATTTTCAATTGTATGTTTTACTTTGTCTTTTGCATTAATTATTTGTCTTTGAGCGGTTTCAACGTCCATATAAGCTTTTTTTATTTCAAAATGTATGTTTTGTTTAAATAAATTAATATCATTTTCTGCAGACTCTATCATAAGATTAATTTTATTAAGTTCATTCTTTTTACGCATAATATTAACTGAAGAATCAAGAGTAACTGTAAGTTTAAATTGATCATTTATAATAGCATCTTTTTGAGAAATATATTTACCATCGTGTCCATAACTGACAGAAGCCTTTAATTGGGGATAAATTTCACGTTTTATTACCAAAGCATATTGTTTTATTGCATTTGCGATATTTTCCAATGCTCTTAATTCAGGATTATTTTTTTGAGCTAATTCATAGGCATCTTGTAAAGAAAAAGGAAGTTTTTTAATGTCGCCGTGAAAATCAGTAATAGCTCTGTCTGTTTTTTTTATTTGAGTTTTATTTACATTTTGAATGAAGTCCGGGGAAAAATATGCGTCATAATAATTAAACTCCGAAATCGATTTAATACGAATATTCTCAATGTCGGCATACATTGCATTACACAAGTCGGCTATTGCTTTATTATAAGTATTTATTGCATCTTCAAGACGAATTTTTGCACCGGCAAGATAAACCTTAGCATTAATATAATCAGTTTCAGGTTTTTTACCGTTTTTATACAATTCTTTTGTTTTATTGACAATCATTTCACTAATATATTTATTATTTTTTTCCACCTCAACCACAGCCATAGCTTCTAAAACATTAAAATAAGCCATTTGTACATTGTTAATGACTTCGCATATACTGTCGTTATATCTGTATTCTGCTGTAATACGATAAAATTTTTCCATATTAATATTTGCATTAGTTTTACCAAAATCAAAAATCAGTTGTTCTAAATACACTCCCAGCATTGGATAAGTTCTTTTCCAATAACCGTCGTCATAATTATTTGTGCTGTTGACAAATTGATAAAAACCCACACCAACACCAAGATTAGGAAAATATCCCGATTTTGCAATTTGATAATCTGATTTTGACATTTCAAATTCTAACTTTGCTTTTTTTACTTTTGGGCTATTTTCTATACCAATTTTTATACAATCTCCTAAATAATATATATCATCAGATTTAATTTCTTCTATAGCATTTGTCGGTATTACAAATACAAATGCTGTAAATATTAAACACAACATTTTGAAAAGTTTTTTCATTTCTTAATCCCGATTTTTAATTATATTGTACATATTAGCATAAATATCAGGAAATAACAAAGTCCAAAAAAATTGAAAAAATTATATATTTTATAGAAATATGGGTGTAAGCATGGTTACAAAAACTTTTATAACCAATTCAGAATCGAATGCGGATGAAGTTTATTGCCGTACTTGTCTGTTTTTTGCTGAAAAATCAGAATTTCTCCGGGCTGTTGTATAGAAAAAGAAAAATTATCACCATATATCAAATAATTGCAAATATTTCCATAATTTTTTAGTTGAGGATTTTTTAAAATAATCGGATAAGTTCCAAGCGGATTAAAAGTAATTGCATATACTTCTTTATTTTTTGATGCAACAAGCTGAGCAAGTGAGCCGCCGAGAGAATGTCCGGTAACAATTATTTTAAAATCCGGATTTTTTTCCTTTATTTTTAAATAAAAATAATTTGCGTCATTATATTGATTTGGCAGTGTTTCTTTCAGTGCGATTTGATAATCGGTAATTATATCTTTTGAATTATCGGAACCCCTGTATGCTATAATAATTGTATTAGTTGATTTATATGCAGCTGCAAAAAATCCGTTATATCCCATTTTTGTTTTGTATAATTCAAAACCATTTAAATGCAATTTACGCAGCTTTAATGGCGAGTCATATATATATGCTGATAAAAGAGCTGCTTTATACTCTAAATTGACATTTTCATTAAAATTATTTGTTTGTTTTACTTCGTATGGAAAATTTGTTTTTTTGCAGTTATTATCTTTTCGTAAATCGATATATTTTTCTAAAGCAGTTTGAAAATTTACCAAATCAAAAGCAAAAGAATATGAATAATTTTTGCCGAGAAGACGTCTTATTTGTGAAAATTTCAAAATTTTTTGTATTTGTATTTCTTTAGAGGTTTCATTATTTTTATTATAAAATTTATTGTAATCTTTCAGCCCTTCAAAAAAATCAAGGGGAGAAATTGAACTATCATATTGTAAAATATTTTTATATAAGTCTATTTTATAATTTATTTCGGTATTTGTGCCTTTTAAGAGAAAATTAACAGCTTGTTTGAGTTTTTTATTATTAACATTATCACAGTCGTATTTAATTTTTAAATATGAAATAAACTCGGAATTATCAGAAAATTTATGTGTATAATTAAGAAATTTTTTATTGTTAGAGTAAATTTTGATAGTATATAAATCGTTGTTCAAACTTAAAAATGACGGGTCTTTAGCTTGTTCAACCTGTATATTATTAAGATTTAAATCGTGAATATCGGCAATATCCATTATAACAAACTTTCATCACAACTATTTATACTTAAATATAACATAATTAAATATAAAATTATTATCATTTATGTATTCATTATAAATTGATTCTGCAAATTTCCTTGCGATTTGTTCATACAATTTTATACATAGATTTATTGTTAAATTTGCACCGAATGCTGTCAAACCTCCCATTGGAAACATTATTGTTATACCGGTATCAATAACTGTTGTACTCATAATTGACAATGCAATTGCAAGTGCGGTTTCATAATTAATCATGTTATCAATAATATTTTCATGATATCTGTCATATTGCAAGACCTCTTTTCTTCGCTTCCTTTCATGTTATCAATAATATTTTCAGGATATCCTTTTTGTATCAATTCCTGTTTTTTATTTTCTGTTGATTTTAAATAGTCTTTATATATTACCACCCAATTTAGTAATTCATGTTTTCCAAATGTTAAAAAAAACTATTGTCATTTGAACATAACTTATTTTAATATCCTTCATTTTTATAAATATTTGCGTATGTTAACAAGAAATAAAGTGTTATCAAATAATATAAGTTTAAATATATAATAAAATATCTGTTGTTTAAAAAAACAGAAAAACATAAAAAGATTGAATCAATCAAAAATGTTGATATAAAAATTTGTAATTTTTAAATTTTCTGCAACAAATATTAAATTTTACAAATATCAAGAAAAAATAGGTCACGAAAGAATATAAAGTAAATTTGATAATTTTTATATGAAAAATGGGTATTAGTTGTATCAAACAAAAAATAAAAAAGAGCAAAATAGAAATAGGCAACAATTGAACGATTATTTCAATTATTAAGCCTTTTATAATATAATTTTCAACGTTTGAGGTTATTACTTTGTTATTATAAAACATATGAACAAAACCAAGTGTTGCCATAAATAAAATTGCAGATCCTAACAATAAGCAATATATACTATCTGCAAAAAACAATGTAAGGTTTAATATAAGAAACAGACTAAAAAAATTTTATTATATTTTTATTGTTATCATTCATAAAAAATATCTAAGTTTTCCTATTTTTATTGAAAATGCTTAAAATTGATAAACAAAAGAAGCAGGGTAGACTTTATTCTACTAAAATATAAATAATAAAGTTTCATTTGTCAAGCACAGTTTGACCTACGGGCTGTGAAATGCATAATTTCCAAAATAATTAAATGTCATTGAAACTGTCATAAACTCCTCTTTTCATTTCAGAATAAGTTTCATTTATATTTTTTTGTACTTGTGTATCCTTTGACCCTATTAAATATGCTTTTTTTATATTTTCTTTCATTGCTTCAACTTCACCAAGTTGATATTTGCAATCTCCAATCTGCATATATACTTTTGCTTTATCACTTATTTCAAGATTCATTATTTGTTGATATATTGCAAGTGCATTTTTAAATTTAGATAAACAATAATAACTACTTGCAATAGCTTCAAGTGTATCTAATATTGTATTTTTATTTTCAGTATATTTTAATGTAATTTTTCCATATCCAATAGATAAATAATATTTTTTTAGGTCATGATAAAATCCCGATAGCACAAATAACAACTCTCCTTTTTGGTGCCTATCTGAAGTATTTTTTAATGCTTTCTTACAAAAATAATTAGCAAGTTCTAAAAACTTGTTATTATCTTTAGATAAATAAGAATTAAATCTGGTAATAGCACAATAATTGTTAAAATTGAGCTTTTTATTATTTATTAAAATTTTTATAATTTTTTGAGTATTTTCAAAACATTCTGTTTTATTTTGTTTATCAAAAATGAGATTTAATGCCGAATAATAATATAATTCAACATCTTCTGTAATAAAATTGCCGGCTTCCATACAATATTTATATGCATTATCATAGTCTTGTGATGAAATATAAAGATGTATATAACAAGCTAAAAATTGAAATTTAAATGTTTTATTTGAAAACTTAAATGTTTCTTCTTGTATTTCTTGTAAAAATTTAATAACTTTATCAATTTGTTCAGATTCTATACAAGCTAATGTAATAATAATTAATATAGTTTTTACCCTTACATTAAACAAATCTATATTATCCGAATTACAATATTGTTTATAAAATTTACCAAAGTTGCTAAATATCAGTTCAACATTTTTTTCACTATTATGCCTGCAAATATTTTCAAGAAATATATCATAACTTTTAGTTAAATATTCATTTGGTGCAAATTCATTATATTTGCAATTTTTTACCGAACTGTTTTTCATGAAATTATCTATCATTTTTTCATGCTGTTTTATATAAAATTCATAACTATTAATAATATCTTTTGATTCTTGATTTTCATCAAAACGATTATCATTTTCTTTGTTATTTTCCGTCACTATTTTTTACTCCTTAAAATTTTAAAATGCACTCCATTCTCACTCTTGTTGTAAAAATGGTCTGGATGTATCTGTTTGTTCATAAACAATTCCGACAATTATATATCTTTATAATTCATAAATTAATTTTATGGTTTCTTTATTATTTTTGCAATATTTTGTATTTTATTTGTCAGTAGTAGCGTGCATTATAATGCACGCTACTACCTGCTTTTTAACCCTTCATGAGTTTGTATTGCATCTGTACCATGACATGCAATTTGTCCAATAGTTTTTAAAGTTGAAAATTTCATTTATCCTCCTATAATAATTTTTTTAAAATTTTGATAAAAATTAAAATACAAAAAAATACAATAAAATTGTAATACTCCCAAAATTTATGAATTTGTGTTGTAATATCACTAAAGAATTTTAAATAAATAGTCAAAAGGCATAATATAATAACAATAATAAGACCTATTTTACCTATATGCTTTACCTTAGAATTAAGTTCATTTCTTTCTATTTGTTCTATAAAAATTTTATTCTCTCTATGTCTTTTTTCTAATGATAGTATTAAAAATTTATCAACATTACAATAAATAAAAGTAAATGCAAAATAACAAATAAAACTTAATATAGTTAGTATAACGAGTTCATTATAACTTTGTTGATGAAAAACAATAAAGTTATAAGTTCCACTTAAAAAAATTAAAAAGCTTGATACAAGAGCCAAAATTTTTGAGTCATTATCATTTTTTCTAAGCTCAAGAGGATAATCAAATATATTATAAGAGAAATTTTTATAGTATAAAACGGAAACACTAAAACATAAAGAAAATATCAAAATACTTATAATATGATTATTAAATATTTTTAATGTTGATATATATACAAAACTTGTTCCTATAAAATAGACTAAATAAAGAACACTTAAACTAATTAATGTTTTATTATCATATTCTCTAAAAGAAATAGAAAAAAAATGCAATAATTGTAAATTGGGTCTTGCCCCAATATTTTTCTTATTTTCCTGCAAAAAATCATCATTTTTATTTTTTTCAAAATGATTATCATTTTCTTTGTTCTTATCCGTCACTATTTTTTGTTCCTGAATTATTTTTTTACACATTTTAAATGAAATATTTAAAAATAACAATTTAGGAGTAAAAATAGTGGCGGATAAGAACAAAAAAAATAATGTTTTATTAAAATCAAATATAAGAGTTATTACATCTTTATTATCATTAGTTATCTTTTTTATTTGTTTTATCTCTGCAGGATGTTGTTTTGCTAAAGATAAAATACGTTACCGTTACCTTGTTAATAATTCTGATGTTCAGTTTTATAACATTGCAGATTTTCTTTGAACATCAGATTATCAAGATTTATTTCGTTCATTTTCAACTGTAAAACTTAAAGACGGGAGAGTTTTTATTTATGGGGGGACTGCTGAGATAGGAAATAATCATACTTCTATTTGGGATTCTACAGAGTTTTATGACCCTGATTTTAATACTTTTATCACTGGACCAAATTTGATAATAAAATTACCACAAAAAATTACTCATTTTAATGATGCTCGGTTTGCAGATGATAAAAAGGAGTATTTGTATATTATCACAAATTGGTGTATGAATTTATTAGATTTAAAAAATAATAAAATATATACTTTTGATCCAGTTTGTCCGCCTCGATTAGAATCTCAAAAAAACAAAGTAAAAACTATAGGAACAGATACAATAATTGGATTTGAAAATAAAGTATTGGAAAAGGATTTGGTTAAAAGAATAAAATTATTTCTACCATTTGTTTGTGATAGTGATATTTCAATGATAAAACTTGATGGAATAATTCATTATAAAGATGATTTATACTATTTAATCGACAAAACTGGCAATAGAGATAATCGTAGAAATACTATTACATTATATAACGCAAAAACAAAAGAAAAAAAAGAAATAACAAAAATGGGAAGCTATAGAGATTTTACTCGCTTTTTGAAGTTAAAAAATAATAAAGTTTTGATATGGGGAAAAGATTATTATACCCGAAAATACACATACGAATTATTTGATATGAAAACACAAAAAATTAAAACAATAAATTTTCATATATCAGATATAGATCAACCTGTAGTATTAGATGATGATTCAATATTATGGATGGGAATATTGTCCAAAAAAGGTGATGCATATATTTTAAAATTTAAAGAAGGAGTATTGTAATGACAGATAGTATTATAAAAAAGTATGTAGGTTGGGTTTTAACCCAACAATAACAAATAAAGTAAATAGTAAGTCAGGCTGTGCCTGACAAACTTAATAATTAATATTTTTTTTAGGTACTTTTGATGGCAAAAGTACCGCAAAACCACCCGCTG
>CANQLA010000071.1 GCA_947624605.1 Candidatus Gastranaerophilales bacterium
AATCCTGTTTTTCAGATTCCAAAATTGAACAGTCGGTAATTTTTGATAAATATACATTGATATTGTACTTGTTAAAGCTGCATACCTTATCGGAAATAAGTGAATTTTTAATATAAATATTTATATTATCAGAAATCGGCATGGTCAACTCATCAAAATTTTACTTAAATTTAACCGTTTTTATTTCATAAGGATTAAAGTACAAAATAGAATTTGCAGGAATAGATTTGTTTTCTAAAATATCAGTTTCAAATAATCTCTTTCTGCCGCATTTTATAGTACAAATTTCTTTTTCTGAAGAATAATTAACTAATCTTAAAATAAGTTCATTATCATCTGATTTCTTTACAGCTATAATTTTAATATTCTCATTATCCATTGAGAAGAACTGTTTATTTTCAAAGTTTGAAAGAACTAAAATCGGAGAATTAAAAATCATATCACAAGTTTTATATAAATCATTAGGATTGTCAGCAAAAGAAACAGCAAAATATGCATTTTGCAATCCCTTCATTTGAAGCTCGGGTGTTTCAATCGGCGGGCCTGCCGGAGTGCCTCTTGCAGGATTTAAGGGATTAGAAATCACCCCCGTTGCACGAAGAAGAGTTATTGAAATTGAGTTTTTATAAATTTCAGCTTCATGTAATCCGTCTGTTATAATACCTGTATTTTGAGCCCATACGAACCTGTTAAAAGGCATAATATTAGTTTTTAACTCTTTACCTTTAGGTGCAGGTATTTCCTCTTGAAGTGAATATTCCGCATCAAATGTCCTTTTTACTGTTCTGAACAAATCTTCAGAAACCGTATCTGTAACAGGCTGCGGTAAATTAAATGCAGCTTGCAATTTATGATTTTCAGATTTATTAACATATTCAACTCTGAATTCTGCAAAATCTGACATTGATTTAAGAATTATCTTTAAATTAATTTTATGTTTGGGTGCAATTAATGAACGTCTTTTAGCTGTTGATTTTTCAGGTATTTTAATTTCTAAAACAACATCTGCTGCTGCAAAAAGTCTACAGTTTTTTATTTTGAAAGATTTGATTTTTGCACTAATCATTTTATCATTCTTTATCGGTGCAAAATTGTAACTGTCACCCGTATCAGCAACATCAATAAAGTTAACAAAATTATTATAAATTTTATGATTTTTTTTATCAATGATATTGATTTTTGAATTTTTAAATTCAATTAATATAAAAGCATTTTCTATATAATTTTTTTGTGTCTTAATATCTTTGACACAGCATATATCGTTTTTTGTAATATTTTTACTTGAAAATGCATCAACGTTTTTTAAGCAGACAGCATATTTATAAATATCCGTATAATCTTCGGTTACGGGAATTTTATTAATATTATACAAAATTTCATCCGTAAAGCTTTTTTTCTTTTCAACAAGTACCGGTTTTAAACTATCGGGAAGTTTTTTTGACGTTACTATTTCTACAACTCCGGAAAAACAACTGTTAGAAAGATTTATTGCCGTTAAACCTTTATTATTTGTTATATCCCTTATACATCTTTTGTTTATTCCTTCTGCAACTTCTTCAACTTTTTCATATCGTGTTAAAATTTCTCTGTTTGTTTTGTCCGTAGAACAACCGTAAATACTATCATGAGCATGATTTTTTATCAGCATTTTATATGCATAATCAATTTGACGCTGTCTGTTTTGCTTACCAAAGAAAGTTGAATTTACAGCATTAAACATCTCTGCCGTATTTAGCATCCTCTCACAAAGAGAATTTGCTTGTTTTATATCTGTTCTTGAAGAGTAAACTCCGGGTAAAATAAAGTTTAAACTGTTATCCAAAAATTCTTCATTGCAAACGGTTCTATTTGAATCATTTATATTTTTATAATATTCAAAAGGATCCGCTAAAATAAATTCATACTCACTTTTGAATTTTTTGTTTAGTTTTTCTATTAAATTTAAAATATCGTCACAAGCTTTAAGATGATCTGCTCCAACCGGCAAAAGAACGTAATCATCTGATTTTGAAGCGATTTTATCAACATACTTTTTTAAATTATCAGACTTTTGTTCAAAATTAACTTCCGAATGCAAAAAATCATTAAAATAACCTTGAATTAAATACGTCGTTTTAATACCATTCCATAATAAATCAGCTTTTTTATCGCCTAATCCTCTCCATAATACAGCTTTATCTATGTTTGCAGCTTTTAAAATTTCTCCGGTCGAAATACAATGACCAAACGTGTCGGATAAATATGCTATAAAATCCTTACAGCCCAATTGACGGGATTTTTTTAATCCAAAATAAAGATTTCTTATAAGACTTTCTCCTGAAATCAAAAACTCATCTGCAGAACAAAAAAAAGGCCCTATATATAACTTTTTTTCAGAAATTAAATCTTTTATTAATTGTAATTTTTCCGGAAAAATGTCAAGATAATCTTCAATAGCAGAAGTTTGCCCGTCAAAATAAAAAACAGGAAGCTCCCTTGATTGAAGTTTCTCTAAAATGTCATCTACAACTTCAATAAGCCTGAGTCTAAATTCTTCAAATTCTCTATACCACTCCCTGTCCCAGTGAGTGTGAACGTATGTTATAACTTTTTTCATTCTTTGATTATATTCTTTTTTGAAAAAAATACTATACCCTGAATGAAAACTTATATGTTAATTCTAAATTTCTTTTTCACGTTTGTAATTGCCAAGTAATAATGTGATTTTATCTCTGAATACTGCAAAAAATATTCCTAAACCTACAAAAAATAGTGAATTTACTAAAACTAACTGTGTTATTTTTGTATTATCTGCAACTGTTACAAAGAACATTGCAGCTGCACATATTACTGATAGTACACACCAAATAGCAACAAACACTGTTGTACTTCGTTTCATGCGAAAACCTGCTTTCTTTTTCTTTATACTTTTTCTTATAAAAATAGATACACAATAATAACTGCCACGTCATGTGTCAGATGAAAAAGAATTAATATTTGAAAGCATTATACTTAACATACTTATATTATATCACTTCCTTATCTTCTTTCAAGTCTCTGTTTTTAAAAATCCGTTAACATTATTAAAATATACTAAAATAATATTTCCGATAAATATTAAAATTATATTAACTATTGCTAAATTTAGTTGAAATAACTGTCTTAACCTTAGTGCAAACAATATTTATTTTAGAAAAATTAAAAAATTAACTTTTGGTTAAAAATATCAATAATTATAAAAAAAAGAGTTATATATAAAGTATAGGAAATAAGAAATCGAGCAAAAGCTCAAAGGAGGATTTATGAGATTTAGTATTATTGATAGAGAACCGTTTTTTGAAACAGTTAGGGATAATTTAGAAAAAATGATTAAAAATACTAATTGTGACAATGGTATTTATCAGCCTTTAACGGAAATCAGAGAAAATGAAAAGGCTTATATTATTAAAATTCAAATACCGGGAATAAAAAAAGATGACATTCAAGTAGAGTTAAACGAAAATAATTTGTCTGTAAAAGCTGAAAGAAACTTTGAATGTAACAAAGAAAACGAATCTGTTTTAATGTCAGAATTTTCATACGGACAATTTGTTAAAACTATTGAATTTGCAAAAGACATTGATGCTGAAAAAGCAGAAAGTGAATATAAAGACGGTATTTTAAAAATAACTCTTTATAAAAAAGAAGAAATTCTAAAAAATGAAGTGAAAAAAATTGCTGTTAAATAATGACAAATGTTTCTTGTTAAAAAACAGGACCGCTGTTTTAACAGCGGTCCTGTTTTTGCTTTTATTCTATTGAAAAAATGTAATCAATTTCTCTGTTATATATCTCTCCACGTTTTAAAACAGGTTTTTCAAAACCTTCTGTATTAATTGCATTAGGATAAAATTGCGGTTCTATACACAATGAAGATCGTTTTTCATATCGTTTGCCTGATTTCCCTGCAGGTTGTGTTGTCTTTCCCAAATGGTTGGCTGTATAAAATTGAAAACCGGGAAGATTTGTCAATACAGTCAGTACAATTCCGGTATTTTGTGATTTTACTTTTGCCGCTTCTATCCGCTTTTTGCCGTCGTATCCGTCTATACAATAGTTTTGGTCATATCCGTTTCCGATTTTGAGCTGGTCATTTTCTTCATTAATTTTATCTTTAACTTGTGTTGGCTTTCTAAAATCAAAAGGTGTTCCTTCTATATTTATAAATTCTCCTGTAGGTACTGCAATTTGATTATTATTTGTAATTTTGGAACAATTAGCTATCTCTACAATATGATTCAGTACCGAATTTTCCTGCGTATTGTTTTCTCCGTCAAGATTAAAGTATGAATGATTTGTTAAATTTAATACGGTATCTTTATCTGTTTTTGCTTCATATATTATTTTTAATTCATTGTTGTCTGTTAAAATGTATGTAACATTTATATTAACATTTCCAGGGTGCCCTCCTTGTTTGTCCGGTTTTAACAGGGAAAATTTTATACCGTTTTTTACAAAATTATATTTCCAATTCTTTGTGTCCAAACCTTCTGATGCACCATGACAGTGTGTCTTGCCGTTATCTTTGTTTCTTTCCAGTTCGTATTTCGTATTTCCGAGTTGAAATGTTCCTCTGTCTATTTTATTTGCTATCGGTCCTATTGTTCCTCCGGCGTGACCTACCGGATAGTTTGTGTATTCTTCCGCACTATTATATCCTTGAACTATATCTATTATATTTCCGCTTTTGTCAGGTACCCTTATTGCTACTATTGATGCTCCTATTGTCGTCAAATCTATGCTTATTCCGTTCTTATTTTCTATCGTAAAAAGGTATACATCTTCTCCTGTTGATTTTATCTTTCCGAATTTTTTCATTATTATCTTCCCGCTTTTATCACAACATTTTGTTTGCTTTCTATTTCCATCTAATTTTATAACTATTGGGTTATCTCCATTTTTACCGCATTCTGACAAATATATATATTCTGTATTATTTATATTGTAATCTGTTAACATAATTTAATTATATCATATAAAACAAGAACTTTTATCTTAACTGTTATTTTAAAATTGTGTTTAATATATTCACCATCTCTTGTGTTTTTTCATAACCTTCTTGTTTATTTTTGCTTTTCATTGCGTTTTTTACACAGTGAGTAAAATGTGCTTTTAAAATTTCTAAATTGATTTTCTTCAATATCGATATACTTGCAAAAATTTGTGTACTTATGTCAATACAATATCTGTCCTCTTCCGCCATATTAATTAATCCGTCTATTTGCCCTTTTACTGTTTTTAATAAATTTATTACTTTTTTTTTGTCTGCCTGCATAATCTTATCCCTATGTGTTTTCTATTTTCTAACGAAAACCTCTCGTTTACAAATATTATAAACAAGAGGTTTCAATATCTGAAAGACTGACGTCTTGATTAAAATAAGAAAGACCATATTCTTTTAAATATATTTTCTTTTTTACAGTTGTTTCTTTTTTCGTTTTGGCAGCCACAATCACAATCTTTATCGCAATTTGCTACAGAATTGTTACACGTGCAATCTTTTTTTGCCTTGTCTTGACAGCCGCAATCACAATCTTTATCACAATTTGCTACAGAATTGTTACACGTGCAATCTTTTTGTGTCTTTACACTTTGTGCCTGACAATTCGTTTTTGTATCATTGCAACTTCCTGCTAATGAAGCATTTACGGAAAATAACATTGCACTTAAAATTAGACAACCAGTTAATAATTTTTTCATATTGTTTCCCTTTCCTTATATAATTTTTAATTTTTAATACTGACAATTACCCCCCGGGGGTGTGGTAATATAATATATCTTTTATTTATCATTGTCAATTATATTTTATCCAAAAATATAATTGCTAACATAGTCAAAAGGATTAGTTCAAATATTTAATTTGATTTGTATATAGAAAAATTTATTTGTAATATTAAACAAGCTTATACATACAATGATTTTTCAGATGAAATTTGTCGGAAAATTAATAAAAAATATTGTATTTCCTAAAATAAGTATTATCTATGAAGCAGTTCCTTCAGACCAGGAATTTAAGTATTTTTCCTGTTCTTCAGTTAATGTATCAATTTCAATACCCATTGATTTAAGCTTTAATCTTGCAATTTCTTCATCCGTTTCTCTTGGAAGTGTATAAACTTTGTTTTCTAAAATTTTACGATTTTTTATAATAAATTCCGCACCTAATGCTTGATTTGCAAAGCTCATATCCATAACTGAACCGGGGTGGCCTTCCGCAGCTACAAGATTAACAAGTCTTCCCTGTGCTATTATATGTACACTTTTTCCGTTATCTAATATGTATCTGTCAAAATTTGGTCTTACAGAAATTATTTCTTTTGTATGTTCTTTTATTCCCTTCATATTTACTTCAACATCAAAATGACCTGCATTTCCTAAAATAGCTCCGTCCTTCATTTTCATAATATGCGGAATGTCAATAACATTAATATCTCCTGTTATAGAAATGAATATATCTCCTATTTGTGCAGCTTCTTCTATCGGCATTACTCTATATCCGTCCATTACTGCTTCTAATGCTTTTAGTGGATCAACTTCTGTAACAATTACATTGGCACCTAATCCCCTTGCTCGCATTGCGACTCCTCTGCCGCACCATCCGTATCCGCACATTACAAAGGTTTTTCCTGATAACAATATGTTTGCCGCCCTGAAAATACCATCCATTACACTTTGTCCGGTTCCGTATCTGTTGTCAAACATATATTTTGTCATTGAATTGTTTACTGCAAGAGCTGGAAATTCTAAAGATTTGTCTTTTTCCATTGCTTTTAATCTTATTATTCCCGTTGTGGTTTCTTCACAAGATCCTATTATATCTGCTAATAAATCACGCCTCGATTTATGTATTGTTGCAACCATATCACATCCGTCATCAATTATGAAATGTGGTTTTGTATCTAATATGGCTTGAACATGCTTCATATATACTTCTTTAGTTTCTCCTGAATATCCGAATACAGGTACGTTCCAATATTTGACAAGTGCTGCTGCAACATCATCTTGTGTCGAAAGCGGATTTGATGCCGCTAATACACCTTGTGCTCCTCCTTCTTTTAATGTAATTATTAAATTTGCTGTTTCTTTCGTTATATGCACGCAGCTTGCAAATCTTATTCCTTCAAACGGTCGCTCTGTCTTATATCTTTCTCTTATTGTTTCTAAAACAGGCATATCTCTAAGTGCCCATTCTATATTTTTTTTGCCTTGTTCTGCAAGGTTTATATCCTTGATATCATAATTCTTTACAGACATTTTATCCCTTAGTTCCTTTTATAAAATTAATGTTAAATTTATACTTTACAATTATACAAAAAAATCATATACTTTCCATGAAATTATTAATATAGAAAGTTCAGTGTAAGTGAAAAATTTTAAAAAATTATATTACTTTTTTGTTCTATTAACCGCATTTTGTTTAATTGCTATACATCCTCAATATTCTTTTGCTCAAAATACAGAAGAATTTAAGTGCGATTTGATGTTAAAAGGTTACGAATTTACAAATGAAGGTCTGTCTGAAGCAATTATTAAAAATGATTTGCAAGCGGTTGAATTGTTTGTAAAGGCTGATATTAATATTAATTTGCCTGATAAAGAAGGTTATAACGCTTTAGACAGAGCAATAAAGGTTAAAGATAAAGATGCCGTTATTTTTTTATGTAAAGCCGGCGGGGAATCATTGCTCTCTGATATACCTGAGGAATTCGCTGCTATTATCAGCCTTGAACAAAACTCTAAAGACAATAATGTTGTAAATACTAATACTTACACAAATATTAAAAAAGAAACAATTGATAATAAACTTCCTGAACAAAAAAAAGAAGAATTAACAGAAAAAACAGTTGAACCTTCAAAAACTAATCTGTATAATCTCGTCAATGATAATCTTCTTGAAGAAACTGCCAAAACTGCAAAAACATCACCTGATTTAAACAAATTAACCGATGAAGGACTTGCTCCAATTCACTATGCGGTTTTTAATGATAATCCGGCAATGGTTCATATACTTTTAAGTGCAGGTGCATTTGTAAATCAAAAAACAAGCGATGGTTTGACTCCTTTGGATATTGCCGTATTAAATGATCAAAAAACAGTTGCTCGGGTTATTATGGAATACGGCGGTTCTCTTGGTGAACAAGTCGCAAAAGAATTGATTAAATTTGGTTGTCCGGTAGAATTTGACGCTAAAACAAATCTTTATGACGCATCTTTCGAAAATATTTTTTCAACAATGATTAAAATTCAACAAAAATTAAATTCTCAAGATGAATAATCAAGCTCTTAAAAAAGGATCTTTTATAAAAATAATTATGGGTCTCGGTAACATTTCGCTGCCGAATATTAAAAAACTTGGTGCAATATATTCTAAAACAAAAGTGAATATGTTTGATGTAACACCGGATGAAGGTGTTATTTCTGCTTTAAAAGAAGGTATTAAATCTCAAAATTTAAATCCTGATGATTTTATTATATGTACAAGCTTTTCATTTGCAGATGATGTACACGGTTCAAAAGCTAAAATAGACCAATTAAAGTGTGATAAGTGCGGAAAATGTATTTCAAAATGTCCATACGGTGCAATAAAAGATGATTGTACAATAATTTATGAAAAATGTATCGGTTGTAAAAAATGTAAAGATTGTAATGCTATTTTTTATGAAAAAGATATTCTGAATCCTGTTGATGTCCTTAAAAAACTGGATAATTGCGGCATTAATGCCGTAGAATTACATGTTAACGGGCTTCCTAAAAATAAAATTGTTGAAGAAGTAAAAAAAATAAAAAAAATTTTCCCAAAAATTATGATAGGAATTTGTATGTCATACAAAAAACGTCCGATTAGTGAAGTTAAAGAAATAATTTATGAAGTTCAAAAAATTATCTGTCCGCAAAAATTAATTTTTCAATCAGACGGTGTTGCAATGAGCGGTACAAATAATGATTTGTATTGTGCAAAACAAGCAGTTGATTTTGCAAAAGAACTATCTGATGTTAAAGATATTTATATTATTTTATCCGGAGGCTGCAATCAGAAAACAAACGAACTTGTGAAAAAAGAAGGTGTAAATATATCCGGAATTGCTTATGGGTCATTTGCACGAATTTTAGCAGACGAATACATGCAAAATTCTGAGTTTTGGTATAATATAAATATTATAAACCAAGCTATAGAAAAGTGTTCAATATTAAATGATTACAACCGTTAAAAATACATTGGAAAAATATTTGCCGCTTACTCCGGAAACTACTGTTGTAGTTGGTTTTTCCGGTGGATGGGATTCTATGTGTTTATTGCATATGGTTAAAATTTTATCCGATAAATACGGATTCAATGTTATTGCAGC
>CANQLA010000072.1 GCA_947624605.1 Candidatus Gastranaerophilales bacterium
GTGGGTCAAGTATCGCAGCTTGCATTTGAGCAGCTGATTCAAATACTTCAACAGACACTTTACCTCCGCTTCCTGAAACATAATCAGGAAGCTTACCTTCTTTTTCTGTCATTCGTCCTGCTAAATCCTTTAATATGATTTTTACTATTGTTGGGTCTGTAACACTTCTTATTGATTCAATTTCCGATTTTTCAAGATTTTTCCCTGCCCATTTTAAAATATTGTCAAATCGTTCTCTGCCACCTACACATTCGGCAAGTTTATTAATCTCTTGTTCAGCCCTTGCTTTCTGCCCTTCAATATAATTATTAATTACTTCTTCTGTAATACCTGCTTTTAATAATGATTCTTTTGTTTCTTGTGTAAATCCGTTATTTTGCCTGTATTCTTCCTGTAATGCTAAAAAATCAATTCCTTTTTGTTCTAAAATTTCTTGTGGATTGCCTTTTTCTTCTTCAAGGTCTTGTTTATCTTTTTGATTTTCAACATCATCAACATCTTGTGTATTTTCTTCTGCTTCATCTAAAGCTGCTGCCGATTCTTCCGTTTTAACATCCTCAGTTTCAGCTTTTATCTGTGTTTCGTTATTATTTTCCATATAAACCTTTATAATTTAACATGTTTAAAAATCTCTCTTTGCTTCTCACCATAAGTCTTTTCTTTACTTGCGAGAGAATTAAATATAGAATTAAAAATTAAACTCGAGTTTTCAGCTTTTTCATTGTTATTGTTATTCTCTTTAATTTCTTTTGTTTTCTTATTATTGCGTGCCATTTTGTTTAATTCTCTCCTGTTCTATATTTCCCATTTGATTTATCATATTGGGAGCTAACCCTTGAAGCATTGACTGCTCCCTTGCTTGCTGCTGCATTTGCTGTTTTTCTTCTTCCGTATACAACATTTCCTGAATGTCTAAATTTAAACTGTTTGCAACTTTTTGTGCTATTAATTCGGTTTTTGCTCCAATTATTTGAGCTGATTGTGCAAACTCTGACATCATTTTGAAAAACATTGATAATTTTTGAAGTTCAGATGTTTTATTCAGAGCTTCAAGCCCTGTTGTAACAGTAATGTGATAATCTTTATTTGTTATTAAATCAGGTAATTCCTGCTGTTTAACCTGTTTTAAATGAAAATAAACTATTTTGACATAAGCAAGTTGAAATTCTCTACTCATTAACGCATAGTGATTTCCAAGTGCTTCTTCAAGGTCAGAAGCCATTTGCCTTATTTCTTCTGCCGTTACTCTCTCTGCATCTCTTTGTATTGCAGCTTTCATAACAAAAATTCTGTTTAATCTTCTCTCAATTTTATCAGCCATTGCTTGTGCTGTTTGTAAATCATAATATTTGTTTGATTGTAATATATCCACATCTTCCGTTCTGCCCGCTGCAAAACCGCCATTAGGTGTTT
Source organism: Candidatus Gastranaerophilales bacterium (assembly GCA_947624605.1). GTDB lineage: Bacteria > Cyanobacteriota > Vampirovibrionia > Gastranaerophilales > Gastranaerophilaceae > RUG841. The sequence goes on from CANQLA010000072.1 coordinate 1,414, forward strand.
CTGCTAAATCTTTAATTTTAGTCATTCCATTTGGATGTACTAAAGCAATAAACTTACTTGCCGCCAAACTGGCTTCCTTAATCGCTTTTAAAATACTATCAAGATAAGAAATGTCGGCAATATACTCATCAATTAAAGACCTTCCATAGCTTTCACCGTCTATTCTCGTGTATCTTAATGCAATAAACGGAGCAATCTCAATAGGATATTCTCCTTTTGTTTTATCTAATGTAACATTCTCTATCTCTTGTGTTACTATCCATTTTTTATCAGCACGTCTGAAACAAGTGTATAAAGTTACTTCTTTTTCTTCTAAATCACAATTCGTATTTTCATTGTTTTCAAGTAGTCTTAAAATTAATTTTTCTTTAATCTGCTCTTTTATTTCAGGTTCTAATGCTCCAACCGCTATTTTTTCTTCCGTAATAGCTTTTAAAACATTTCCCGAATAATCACGCTTTACACAAAATCTGTCTAATGGATAATACCTTAAACCATTTTTAGGGTCATGAACAAAAAATACATTACCTGCAATATACAAGTGTTTCATCCCTTCACCCGTACAAACCCTATCACCTAATTCTTCAATATAATCAGTTACAAAATTTTCTGTGATTGCTAATCCTCGATTGATAAGTGTTATTTCTTCTTCCGGAAACCCTTTTGCTTTTATACCATCTAATTGAAATCTAAAAAACGGTTGATTGGGAGGAAGCATTGTCAAAGTGATTTTTGATGATAAATTGTTTATTCCGTCAGCAGCAACTGATTGATTAGGAACTCTGTTCTTTCTTTTTAAAGTTTTTAAACTTCCTTTTATATTTGTTTCATCTGTATACATTGTTGGAAATGTATATTCAGAAGCCTTTTTTGCCTTATCTAAATAAGGTTGTCTTTCTGTTTTCATCTCACAATATTCAGCAGCAATAGTCTTTCTGTTGTTTGTTTGTTCTGTTTTTTTCTTCTCCATCTTTACACCTAAGTCGGAATGTTTAAACCTACTCCTGTATTTGGAGTGTTAAGCCCTGTTGCTTGTTGTTTATTCATAGGTACTCTTAAAGATGATAAAGTCCTTTTATTGCTTTTTTTATTTGGTTTAACACCTGTAGCAGTTTTTTGGTCTGCAACATTGGGATTACCTGAGTTAACTGTTTCTGTTTTCATTGTTTGTTTTGTATTTCTATTCGCTAAAGCAGACATACCTGCTGTTAAACCTGTTGTTGCAGCACCTATTCCTAAATCTTTCATAACTTCACCTACTGTAACACCGCCTAAAACTCCTGCCCCATTAGAAGCTGCTGTTCCTGCTCCTGCTGCAATAGCATCCGCAGCTGTTGCAGCAATTGTATTTGTTGCACCACTTAAAGCCCCTGCTGTTGTACCAAGAGTTTCAGCTGCTATGGCTGATGATAAAGCACTTCCTGCTGCTGCTCCGGCAGTTGTTCCTGCTCCTGCTGCTCCAGCGGTTGTTCCTGCTAAAATACTTGCAAGTATCTCTGAAATTCCAAAATCACACATAAATTCTCCTACTAAAAACTCTCCTATTGAATAGAGAGAGAATCCTTAATTATTCTTTTTCTTGATATTCTTTTTCAATTTTTAATTGGTCTATAACTCTTTGCTGTCCTATTAAAACACCTAATTCAAACTCTGAAATTTGTTTTAAAGGTAACTTATTCGGAAATGTTGATTTTAAACATTCTATTAATTCATTTGAAATATTAGGATATTTAATAAGTTCAGATAGAGGGTAGTTTGAGTTTTCCACTTTTCCTCCTTCCATATACATGAAAGTATGGTCTTTTGAAAAAATGGTGATAGTACCTGTGTTTATTGGATTTTGGTTGGTTTTTATTGAAAAATTTTTCTTTGTAAGTCAAAAATCTTAATTCAGAAAGGGTGTTTTTTATTCAAAAATTATTAAAAATCTGTGTCCATTCTGTGTCCACTTTATATCTTAATTCATATAATTAGAACTTAATTCAGAAGCATCAAAAGTGTTGTTTTTATTGAAAATATTGTTCAAATACGAGAGTTCGAATCTCTCCAAGCCCACCATTTAGAACAAGAAGCCTTTTTGACTAACATGTCAAAGGGCTTTTTATATGTGTAGCTTATGTTTCCGCCTTCGACAAAAAAGTTCGAGAAGATAATTTTCAACAATTTTTTCTTTTCTTCATTGTTTTGCCGAATATAGCGTGGATAAAGGTCTTTAAGGAGTTTGAGAAGTTTTCCGCCCAAAAGCATATAATCTACACTTGCATTTGTATGTTCTTTTATTTTTTCCATACACATTGATACTTCATAACTCCATTCATTATGTTTTTCTAACCAAAATTCTTCTTCTATTTTTTTATCTAATTTATCATATATAAATTAGAGATTCTTTGTTTCAAAACTTCTACTCTTTTTTTCAACTTTTCCGTTTGCTCATCATTATATGCTTTTTGGTCAACATAGCTGTCTTTTAATGCTATCAATATTTCATCACTTTGTTCTGCTGTAAGAGATATGTTCTGAATTGCTTCATTTACAACTTGTTTAATATCCTTTTCTTTTATATAAACCTTTTTGGCATCACAACCTTTTGTTTTATTTGAACAAAAATAATAAATATACTTACTCTTTTTTATATCTCCTACAATGGAACTTCCACAACATTTACAAGTCATAAGACCACCAAACAAAAAATCGTGCTTTGTCAAAGATTCAGGTTTATTATCCTTACGCATAGCCAATTTTGCTTTTTCAAATATTGATTTATCTATTATTGCAGAATATTTTCCTGTATATAAAACATTATTAAAAATAAAATCACCTGTATAAAACGGATTTCGTAAGATTCTACTTAATGTACTTTTATATATTTTTGGCTGTTTCATTGAATAATAAATACCTTCATTATAAAGTTTTTCAATTAAGACTTCCAATGATACATCACCATTTGAATAATAATCAAAAGCCTTTTGTACAAATCTTGCTTCTAATTCAACAATATAAATATCTTTTCCACCTTTTCTTGCATATCCGTACGGTGGCTTTCCGGGATATTCACCTTGACATGCTTTCTGTAACATACCCTTTTTTTACTTCTTCCGATAAGTTATCAATATAATTTTTTGCCATTAATACTTTTATTCCATGTATAAATTTTTCGTGGCTTTTTGAATTATCACTTAATACAGTATTTTCTTTTACGAGGTGGATTTCTATACCGGAAAATTCATCTAATAAAACTTAATCTTTAAAATTACGGTATAATCTGTCGGTTTTTTCTACGAGAATTGTTTTACGGTAGTATTTTTACGAAGGAACTTAACCATTTCATTAAAATTGGTTCGACCTGCTTTTTTTGCGGTTTCATTATCCACAAACTCCTTTATAACTTTAAAAGAATGTTGTTTTGCATATTCGTTTAAAAATTTTAATTGTGCAGGAATGGAATATCCTTCACGTTCTTGCTCCTTACTTTAAACTCTTGCATAAATTACAGCTTTTTCCATTTTTCCTCCTTGTTTTTTCGCATTTTAAGAGAGCAGGAACAATCAAGTTCCTGCTTTTTTGTTTTAGAATCAGTTTAGGCAACTTCTTTTAAATTCTTTTGTTCTTCACTTTCTTGTAAACTCAATAAAAGATTTGCCAAATCAAAAAGATTAGTAATAATCTCTTTTGCATCTGCTACCGTTAATTCATTGTTATAATACGGATTCCAAGCATTTAAAGTCTTTTGATAATCCGCCTTTGTATTTCTTACTAATTGCATATTCACCTCATAAATGGGCTTTGCAATTATTTTTATATCCATTTATTATTTGTTGAATTTTAGGTGGTTGTTCTTTTAGCGGAGCTAAGATATAATCAACGGAATAAATGTGTCCGCCAGATTCATTTTTTTCGCATCTTGGCTCACTTAGAATTTTCATCCCTCTGTTTCTAAGATAGCGAATTACACTCGGTAAATGTTTGAAACCATACTTTTCCTTGCATTCGTTATTGTTAATTTTTTCGTTATTGATTAAATGTAGCAAAACAGTATCTTCTTGCGACATTCTGCTGTTTGAATAGATATTTCCTATCATAGTGATAATTTCTCCTTTACAGTTTGAGTTTGTGCGTTATAGAACAGTTCAACTTTTGAATTGCCCTGTGTATGCCTTGATTTGGCAATGAGGAACTGTAAATCAAAATCACTACATTTATTTGGTTCATAATATGCAGGTCTGTGAACAAAACAAACCGTATCAGCATCTTGTTCAATCTTTCCCGAATCTCTTAAATCAGATAATCGTGGAGTTTTATCTTGTCTGTCCGCATAACTTCTGTTTAATTGGTGGAGAACAAAAAACGGTTTGTTTGTTTCCATTGCTGTTGCTCCTGCAAAAATTATAAAATCACCTCTTATTTAGAAAACTCTTTTTATCTCCTGTTTTGTATCTTTTTAGTATTAATCATTAGAAATATCTGCTCATATATTCTTAAGTTTAAATTTTTGTTTTAAACTCCAATCATCTCTATCATATCTTAAGTCATTTATTTTATTTATTAACTTTCCGAAATTACCAACTTTTTTATAAAATTTTTCCATTGACATACTCTCAGATTTTTCCATTTCATTATATACTGCTTTAATTACATCTGTCATTATAGGTCTAATCCATGTAATAAAATTAGAGTTTAAATATTTTATATTGTTATATAAATCATTATCTAATATCTTTTGAGTATATTCATTTTTATCTAATATAAATTTAATTAACCCTGTAAACATATATTTACTTCTGGTAAATAAACCATATTTATTTATTAATAATTGATTTACTTCTGAAATCGTTGTTTCGTCAAATTTATTTATTTTATTTATATCTTCTTTTAAATCCATATTTAAAAATTCAATTTTTAATACTTTGTCTTTGAAATTTTTAATTTTTATATCATCACTTGGTGATTGTATAAGTTCAAGCCATGCTTTATTTGCTTTTTCGTAGTCCTTTACATGTCTATCTATTATATTATATATATTTATAGCTAATATCATTGATTTAACTTTTTCATCAGTAACATCAGTAATGTTAGTTCCAAAAATTGTTTTGTAATCTTCTCCACTACAATTAGATAATATTGTTTTATAGTCAACTTCAACATAACTTGGCTTACCTAAGTATGCTTGGTAAATCCCTGCTAATGTTTGTATATTTATTTTTATATCTTTATATTTAAAAGCATCAAAAAGCATGTTCAAATCTTCATGTGGCATTTTGCTCTTTTTAAAATATTCCCTTTCTCCTCTTTTTCGTTCATAAAAATAGCCATATTTTGCCATTTTCTTTTGGATTTCTCTTTGTTCAGGTCTGTTTGCACAAAAATCAAAAACTTTTACATCATTTTGTTTATTTGTATATTCAGTTAATTTTCTCGCATAATCCGTTTGTTCTCCTTTAGTTGAGGTTACTATTCTACATAAAACTTTAATATCTTCAAAATGTCTTAATGCACTTAATTCAGCATCTTGTGTGTCTTGAGGAGTTCTACCCTTTTTCCTTTCTTTTACCATTCTTTCATAAGCACTATATAATGAATTAACTGTTTGTGCCCCATTAATTATTTGTGGATAAATAAGTCTTAACAAATTATTTTTATTGATTGTACATTGTGAACAAGTAATTGTTATCCCATTGTTAAAACAATAGAATATCTCAGGATTATTAATAGCAGTTTTTATAATTTCTTTATTAACAATGTTTGTTTCACCTAAAAAATATCGTACATTTCTGTTAAATAACTGATATCTATGTTCTTTTCTAAGTTTTATTAAATCTTTTCCAGTTAAAATTACAACATAGGTATCTTTAATACCATTGTACTGAGCTTGATATTTTAAATATTTGATATTTGTATCAGGAAATTCCAATGTAATAGGACTAATTTCTTTGGGGTTATCAAAAGATGTCATGCTTTTGAACTCCCTAAATTTTTCATAAATATCATCTAAAGAATAATATTCAATAATATTTTTATAGTTCTGGACTATCGCTTCAGTACAATTTCCTAAATGAAATAAGTATCTTTTTACTGTATATCCAGAATGTTTTGCTTGCCTATACTCAATAACAATTTCATTTTTTATCCGTTCATTTTTACAGTTTTTTGAAAAGATATCATCATTTAATTTATTATCAACATCAGCTAAAAAAGAAAACCAACTTTTTTGTGCTCTATTTTCTCTTGCTTTTTTTTCACTTACACTTGATTTGAATTGTACAATATTAATAATTTGATCTTCATCATCTATCCAAAAAGCATCAATAGATTCATCATTAGAACCCAACCCTGACAACGCATGTTCTATATTTTCATCAGACAATTTTGAAAAATATATCTTTAAACATAAATATGGAAATGATTTTGTTATATCTTCTTCTTTTGATAGTTCTGTTGCATATCTTCTAATATCTTGAAATAAACTTTTCTCTGTCATGTCAAACACCTTTTTCACCAAATTTTGTAGTAAAGGTGCATCTTTAGATTGTAAATATTTCTAATTATTATTACGAAAAAGATACAACTTAGGAGATGAAAATAATTTTTCAAATAAGGATTTGTCTTGGCAAGTGTTTTCGGGGGACTTTTTTGCTTTTCTCTCACGTATTTAGTTGCAGATGAAAAAGAAGATACTCCGACAGGGTTTTATATAAAAAATGACAGCCTGTTTTTATATCCTGCACCGAATGATACATATAGTGTTAATGTCGAATATTTAACTCTTGCAATAGGTGAAGATGATTTTGGAGATAGTTGTTAATTTTAATGATTTTGATGAAGAACAAAACGACTTTGATAAAATGGATGAACTTATTCCCGAAGATTATGAAAAACTCATAAATCCTCTGCTTATGCCGATAGTTAAACTTTTCAAAAAAGAACGGAATGCAGATGATTGCATGGAAAAAATTGCGGAAATTTATCCGCTTATGAGTACGGATGAACTTGAAAAAACACTTACCAAAGTCATTTTTATTGCTGAAATGTTAGGAAGATTATCCAATGACTGATATTGACCTTAAAAAAGCCTTTTATATGGAGCCGAAAGAGATTGTTAAATACTTTGAAAGTAAAGGTTTAAAACCGTCTTTTGATTGGTATGAAGTTTACGAGGATGCACACGCAAAAGCCTTTACCGTTGCTAAAATGACACAGGCTGATTTATTAAAAGATACACATGATATGCTTACAACCGCAATAAAAGAGGGTTGGAGCGAGGGCAAATTTAAAAAAAATGCAACCGAACTTTTTCAAATAAAAGGCTGGGTAGGCAAAAAAGAAGTCATAAATCCAAAAACAGGTAAAAGAACGAGCGAGCAGAGTGCGAAGCGAAGCGGAGACACGTTTATTGCGAGCGAAGTGAAAACCGTAGAACTCGGTACACCTCGGAGAATTAAACAAATTTTTCAGTGCAATATGCACTCTGCTTATGCTGTAGGCAAATATAAAAGTCAATTAGAAAAGTCTGATGTTGCTCCATATTTTCAATATTCCGCAATACTTGACGGTAAAACAAGACCTGAACATAAGGCAATGCATGGAAAAGTTTTCAGATACGATGATCCGATTTGGAATACAATGTATCCTCCGAACGGTTGGCATTGTCGTTGTACAGTTAAACAATTAACAAAAGGCGATGTAAGAAGAAAAGGTTTAACGGTTGAAAGCTCAGAAAACCATTTAAGAGAAGTTACCGAAATTGTCGGCGGTGAAGAAAAATCAAATACTGTTTACACCTTTTCAAAAAATGGAAATATTTATAAACTCAAACCCGATGCAGGGTGGGGAA
>CANQLA010000073.1 GCA_947624605.1 Candidatus Gastranaerophilales bacterium
GCCATATCAGTATACCCGGAAAAGTCAAAATAAATTTGAAATGTATAGCTGAAAACAGTGATACAGCTTTCGATAAAAGTTAACGAGTCTAAATTTTGAAACCCAAAAGCCGACCATTTTGCAAGCAAATCAGCAAAAACAACTTTTTTAAATAAACCAACAGAAAATAAAAATAAACCGAGAGAAAGATTTTTCCAATTAATAAATTTATTTTTTAAACTTAAAAATTGAAACATCATCTCATCAGCTCTTGTAATAGGACCTTGCATAAGTTTTGGGAAGAAAGTTATAAATAAACAATAATTTAAAAAATCAAAATTTTTTGTTTTACCAAAATAGCAGTCAACAAGATATGCGATTTGCTGAAAAGTAAAAAAACTTATTGCAAGCGGCATAATTATATTCATATAATTAAAATTTTGATGGAAAATAAAATTAATATTTTGAATCAAAAAATCAAAATATTTATAATAACCTAAAAATAAAATATTACAGATTATTGCAGATATTAAAGCAATTTTTTTATTAAAATTAAAATTTTTAGAAATTATCAAACCTGAAAAATAGTTAAAGATTATTGAAGTAAGAATAATAGGCAAGAATTTTATATTCCACACCGAATAAAAGTATAAAGAAGATAAAACAAGCCACGCAGCAGATAATTTAATTAATTTTAATTTATTAAGAGAATAGTAAACTAATAGTACAATCGGTAAAAATATTAAAATAAATTGAGGGGTATTAAATAGCATTTTAGTCTCGATTCTATAAAAATTATTTGAAGATGAAAAAATCTTTTACATCGACATTCAACAATTTTGCGAGTTTGAACAATAATTTCAGACTGATATATCGTTTACCCGTTTCAATTTTTGCAAGATGTTCTCTTGAAATGTCCGCTTTTTCTGCAAGAATATTTTGTGAAAAATCCATAGATTTTCTAATTTTTGCGATATTTTGACCGAGTTTTTTTAATTCATCATTCTCATTAGTCATATTAGTAATTTTCATATAGAAAAAACATTAAGTATGTAGCCTTACAAGTTACAATAAAACATAAAAAAAAGAGCGATATTACTCGCTCATTGTCTGGAATTAAGAATAGTTGGAAGTATGAAAAAGATAATATTAATATAATGCTCAGTAAATAATGTTGCAATAAGCCAGTTGGGTAATATATAAGAATTATTCACCCCAAACCCATTTTTTTCTGGAAAACCATTGGATTAAAGAGAGAAAAGCAATAATAATAAAAAGAATATAAGCAGAGGCAGAAGCCTTACCGATTTGAAAATATTCAAAAGCATTTTTATATAACCAGTAAACAAGGACATCAGTAGCACCGTCAGGACCGCCTTGAGTCATAAGATAAATCAAATCAAAAACCTGAAAAGATGAAATAGTAGTAATAATAATAACGAAGAAAATAACCGGGGTTAAAAGAGGGAGTGTAATTTTAAAGAAAGTTTGAAAAGAGCCTGCTCCGTCGATTTTGGCAGATTCAGACAGAGAAGAATTAATACCTGCATAACCGCCAATAAATAATATAGTATTATAACCGATTAATTTCCAGACAGAAACGACAATAACGGCAAACATAGCGGAAGTTGGATGATAAAGCCAATGGATATCAGATTTTAACAAAAAATTTAAGAACCCGATATTAGGATCAAAAATCCATTGCCAAACGAGAGCACAAACAAGCATAGGAGTGATGAAGGGAATAAAGAAAGCGGTTTTAAAGAAATCGGAGAATTTAAATTTTTTATTTAAAGTATCAGCCAAAAAAAGAGGGATTAAAACAGCAAAAACAGTAGTAGACAAAGCAAAAACGCAGGTATTTAAAATAACATGAAAAAATTCAGGCTCGCAAAACAATTCCAAATAATTATTAAAACCGACAAATTTAGGAGAATTTAATAAATTCCAATCATAAAAGCTCAAAGCTAAAGAAGCAAATATCGGAAAAATTATAAAAACGCATAAACCAATAAAACAAGGCAATAAGAATAAAAAAGCGATTTTATTATCAGGATAGTTAAATTTTTTGAACATTATAAAATAACTTTGCTATAAAATAGAATTATTTATATAATAAATATAAAATAAAATATAAACAAGGAGTTTACATGATTTCTCTTAAAGGATTTGGAAAAAATGATATCAGAGGTATATACGGAAAGACAGTAACGGAAGAATTAATGTACAATACCGGAAAAGCGTATGTATATTATGTACGAAACAGATGCAATAAACTAAAAGTAATATTATCTGTAGTAAGGGATGTAAGGCTGCATTCAAAAACATTGACAGAAGCATTAATAGGAGGAATAACAGAAGCAGGAGGAGATGTAGTAAATTTAGGAATGGGGCCGACCCCATTCGGATATTATTCAGAGTTTATAGAAATCCCGTACGGGGGAATAGATGGAGCATTAATAGTGACAGCAAGTCATAATCCGCCGGAATACAACGGATTAAAAATGACATGCAAAAGAGCATCATTAAAAGAAGAAGAAATAAGAGAAGTAAAAGAAATAACAGAAAGAGTAATAAACGGAGAAATAAAAAACGAAGAAGAGAAAGGCAAAGTCTATGAATATAATATGGTTGAAAAATACATAGAGAAGCAAAAGGAGATGTTTGGAACCGAAATAAAAGGAGTAAAAATAGTAACAGATTGTGCAAATGCAGCAGCAGGAGTAGTAGCTCCGCAGATGTTAAAAGAATGTGGATATGAAGTAGTAGAGTTATATACAGAACCTGACGGACATTTTCCAAATCATCATCCAAATCCGAGTATAGAAAGCACACTGGATGATTTAAAGAAGAAAGTAAAAGAAACGCAGGCAGATGCAGGGATAGCATTTGACGGAGATGCGGACAGAATAGGAGTAATAGACAGTGAAGGAAACTATTTAACCGGAGATAAATTATTATACATATATGCACAAGACATAATGAAAAAACATAAAAAAGGAGGAGAAAAACCGGTTATAGTATCGGAAGTAAAATGTTCACAGGCATTATATGACGGACTAAAGGAACTTGGAGCGGAAGCAGTTATGTGCAAAACCGGGCATGGATATATAAAAGCGAAAATGAAGGAGACGAAAGCGGTAGCTGCAGGGGAAATGTCAGGTCATATGTTTTTCAATGATGAATGGTATGGATTTGATGATGCGATATATAGTGCATCGAGGTTAGCATACCTGATATATGAAGGGAAGAAAAAGGATAAACAATTTAAACTAAGAAATATACTAAAACCCTTTGAAGAGGTATATACATCAAGCGAAGTACGCTATCCTTGTGCAGACGAGGAGAAGAAAATTGTACTTGAAAAGATAACAGAAGCAGTAGAAGGCAATCCGAAATTTTTTGGAGATAGAATAAAAGAGATAATAAAATTAGACGGTATGAGGATTGTATTTGACGGTGGATTTGCGATGATAAGGCAAAGCAATACAGAGCCGGTATTTACGTTAAGATTTGAAGGAAAAACGAAAGAGATATGTGAGCAATATCAAAAAGCGATGATTTCAGAGTTAGAATTGATTTGCGAAAATATGAAAGGAAAATATGAGTAATAAAAATATATTATTTATGTTTATGTTAATAATATGCGTAATGTCGTTGATAATAGGAACATTCAGAGTAACAGAAACAGTAAAAGAGAAGCAAAAGGTCAGCAAGAATTTTGGAGGCGGATATAATAAAGTAGCCATAATAGAATTAAACGGAATAATATCATCGACACCGGAGAAGAACATTTTTGCGGAAGAGAATTCATCATTAGCGGCATTAAATGCAATAAATGAAGCGGAAACAGATAATGCAGTAAAAGGAATAATAATAAGGATAAATTCACCTGGAGGGACGGTAGGAATGTCACAAAGGCTGCATAAGGCTGTAATGTATGCAAGGAAGAAAAAGCCGGTAATATCGGTAATAGATGATATAGGAGCAAGCGGAGGATACTATGTTGCGAGTGCTTCAGACAGAATAACAGCACTACCGGGGTCAATGACAGGGAGTATAGGAGTAATTATGTCCACAATGGATATGCACGAGCTATTAACAGAAAAAATAGGAATAAAAGAAAATGTAATTAAGAGCGGAAAATATAAAGACATAGGTTCATCGACGAGAGCTATGACACAAGAAGAGAGAGAATTGTTACAAGAAATGATAAACGATTCATATAAACAATTCAAAGAAGCAATAACAGAAGGAAGAATAAACAGGAAAGACGACTCAAAGGCAGAGAAGAAGGAACTGACGACAGACAATTTAAACAAATATGCAGACGGAAGGGTATTTACGGGAAGGCAAGCATTAGAATATGGTTTCATTGATTCAACCGGAGGAATGAGAGAAGCCCAAACGATGATGGAAACAATGATTAAGGAAAAAAACCCTTCAATAACGAACATAAACTTTGTAAAATACGGAAAAACATTTTCGATAATAAATTCATTAGGACTAAATCAAAACACATCAGCGATAGACGGTTTAATTCCCCAAAGCATGAAACACGCAAGGAAACCGTTATATTTGTGGGAGTAGGATATGAGCAAATATGGAGAACAAATATATAGAGTATTATTTGAGAATGATTTTAGAGAAATCAAGACAGGAACACGAATGCATCAAGCAATGGGGACATTGTTATGGACGTCATTGTTTTTATTTATATCGAAAATATCGGCGATAAAAAATACTTTTAGCACGGATATATGGTTTACAATATTTTTATTAGAATATATAGGCGGAATTTTTATTGTATGGTTATTAACGGCATTATTTTTTGAATATGTAATGAAGATATTATCGAAAGGAGGTAAACTATATACATTATTAAAGCTTTCAGCATATACATTATTACCGTATATATTTATAGCACCGTTTGAATTATTAAAAAAATCATCTAAAATGGGTTATTTTTGGGGAACGAAATTAGAAATATTATTATTCTTATGGGTAATAATTCTATATGCCAAGGTGCTTGAAGACACATACAATTTAGAAAAAGCATCGTCATATATGCTGATTTTTTTACCTGTAATAACATTAATATTTATTTTCATATGGATAATTGGCAGCATTTTTAACCTCGGTTATATTTATTCTGTGTAGAGTAAATGCGGGAAAAAATATGAAAAAAATAGTTATAGCGGCACTTATGCTTGGAATATTATCAAGCCCGATTAAAGCAAATGAAACAGAAGAAGTATCTATTATAGAGAAAGACATATTTGGGATAGAATATAAAGAAGAAAATATACAAACGAGGTTAAATCGAATAGAAAGACACCTATATGGGAGAACGAATAAAGGAAGCAATCAAGAGAGGATAAAGAAAATAAGCGAGACATCAGGAATATCAACAGCACCGGAGATGACAGAGGAAGAGAAAAGGGTAGCGGAAGCAGATTATGCAAAAGAGGATAATACAGTAAATTATCCGGTAATAGACTTAATGGAAGAGAAAGTATTTAATAAGAGATATGAAGGAGAGAATGTATATAAAAGAGTAGAGAGGCTTGAAGAGAAGGCATTTGGCAAATCAAGAACAGGAGAATTATCTGAAAGAACGGACAAATTAAAAGCAGAGATATTAGCAGTAAAACAAGATAACGGAGAGAAGAGCAATTATCAAAAGTATACAAACAATATAGTAGAATTACCTGGTAGCGGAAATATAATAAATGAAGGACAAACGAATGGGAGAGGGAATAAATATTATTATGAACAGGATAATAGCAGCTTGCCGCCATTTAGCATGAATAATGGATATAGTACGGGAGGAGCTGCGAATACGGGATACGAATATTCAGAAAATGATTTTAACTACGCACTATCAGCAGCGGAAAGTATGATTTTTGGGAAAAATTACACCAATAAAACAGAGGGTGAGAGATTGTCAAAACTTGAAAATAAAATTTTCAAAAAGACATTTACGGGAGATAAAATTGAGCGATTAGAGCGAGTGGTAAGTGCAGCAACAGCAAAACAATCGGGGAACGTGTACAGAGAAAACAAATTTGACAGATACTTATCGACAGGAATGCAGATAGGAGCGGTATTACTAATGATATTAGCAATGATACTATAGTAAAAATTAACATTAATTAACGCAATGAACAACTCCATTATGTTTGTGTAAGAATAAAAATATACAAAATAAAGGAGTAAAGAAATGAAAGATAAAACTTTTTTAATGATACCAGGTCCGACGCCGGTACCGGAGAGAGTGTTGTCAGCAATGGCAAAACATCCTATAGGACATAGAAGTACAGAATTTTCAGAAGTTTTAAAAAAAGTATATAGTGACATAAAAGAAGTTTTCCAAACGAAAAATGAAGTACTAATATTTACGGCAAGCGGAACAGGAGCAATGGAAGCAGCGATAAGCAACCTTGTAAATCCGGGAGATAAAGTTTTATCATTAATAATAGGAAATTTTGGTGAAAGATGGGCAAAGATAGCGGAAATGAAAGGAGCCCAGGTAACGAAATACGAAGTTGAAGCAGGAGAAGCGATAAATCCGGAAGAAGTAAAAAAGATACTGGAAGCAGACGTAAATAAAGAATACAAGATAGTAACATTAACTCATAACGAAACATCAACAGGGGTAACAAATGATGTAAAAACAATAGTATCGTATATAAAAAAGCACGGAGCGATATCAGTAGTAGACGGAATAACAAGTGTAGCGGCACTGCCATGTAAAATGGATGAATGGGGAATAGACGTATTAATATCAGGATCACAAAAAGGATTTATGATTCCTCCTGGGCTGTCATTTTTAGCGGCAAGTGAAAAGGCATGGAAAAAACATGAAGAATGTAAAAATCCAAGTTTTTATTTTAATTGGAAGCAAAACAGAAAGTCGGTATTAGAGGCATCAACAGCCTGGACACCGGCAGTTAATTTGTTTGTAGCGCTTGACACAGCACTTCAAATGATAAAAGAAGAAGGGTTAGAAAACCTATGGAAGAGACATGAAAGATTAGGAAAAGCGATAAGAGCGGGAGTAAAAGCGATAGGGTTAAAGCTGTTAGCAAAAGATGAAGCAACAGCATCGAATGCGATAACAGCAATACTTCCACCGGAAGGAATAACAGTACCTGAGATAAGAAGTACAATGAAAAAAGACTATGATATAGTAGTAGCGAACGGACAAAAAACGTTAAAAGACAAAATATTCAGAATGGGCACAATGGGATTTGTATCGGAAAGAGATGCAATTGCATCTATAGGAGCACTTGAAGCAAGTTTATATAAATTAGGATACAAATTCGAATTAGGATCCGGAGTAGCAGCGGTAATAAAGACACTTGCAGAAAATAAATAGGATAGGAATATTGGAAATGAAAGTATTAATAACAGACAAAATCAACGAAAGTGCCGGAAAGATATTAGAAGGAGCGGCAGAAGCGGTATTTTTACCTACGATGAGTGAAGAAGAATTATGTGAAAAAATAGGTGAATACGACGGATTAATGGTGAGGAGCCAAACGAAAGTAACGAAAAAAATAATAGAAGCAGCAAAGAAGTTAAAAATAATAGGCAGAGCAGGAGTAGGAGTTGACAATATAGATGTAGAAGCAGCTACACAAAAGGGTATATTAGTAGTAAATTCACCGGATGGAAACACGAATGCAGCAGCGGAGCATACAATAGCATTAATGCTTGCAATGGCGAGAAACATACCGACAGCAGCGATATCAACAAAATCAGGCAACTGGGAACGCTCGAAATTTACTGGAGTGGAAGTATATGGAAAAACGCTTGGAGTAATAGGATTTGGAAAAATAGGTTCGCACGTAGCGAAAGTAGCGATAGCACTTGGAATGAACGTAATAGTATGTGATCCGTACACAACGGAACAGACAGTAGAAAAAGCCGGAGCAAGATATATAAAATCACTGGATGATTTTTGGGGACAATGTGATTTTATAACAATTCACGTACCAAAAACGAGAGAAACAGCGTATTTAATAAATAAAAACACCTTAAACAGAATGAAAAAAGGAGTTAGAATCATAAACTGTGCAAGGGGAGGGATAATAGATGAAGCAGCTTTAAAAGAAGCGCTTGAATCAGGACAGGTAGCATCAGCAGCGATAGACGTATACGAAAACGAACCGGATATGGCAAAATGTCCGTTATGTTCCTGTGAAGCAAATATAGTACTAACCCCCCATTTAGGAGCAAGCACAAAAGAAGCACAATTAAATGTAGCGATAGATGTTGCAGAGCAAATCAGAGATGTATTAATAGGCGGAAGTGCAAAAGCAGCAGTAAACATTCCGGCATTAAAACCGTCAGTACTTGAACCGGTGAAAGACTACATGCAAATTGCAGAAAACATTGGAGGATTAGCATTTCAACTGTCAGAAGGAAATTTAAAATCCATAGACATAGCAGTGAAGGGAACCCTTGCGGATTTAGATATATCTCCATTAGAAATAGCGGTGTTAAAAGGAATATTTTCCTCGATAAATGAAGGGGTAAATTATGTAAACGCTCCAATAATAGCCAAAACCAGAGGAATTAATGTAATCACATCGAAAACTCAAAAAGATTGCACATACATAGGGTCAATAACAGTGAAACTAATAACGGATAAAGAAGAACAGACGGTAACGGGAGCACTGATAGCTGAGCACATGCCAAGAATAGTGGCAATAAATGAGCATAAAATGAGTATAGAACCTGACGAACACATTCTTGTCATACCGCATGAAAACAAGCCGGGAATGATTGCAAAAGTAGCGACAGTAATAGGTAAAGACAATGTTAATATCAGCAGGATGCACGTTGCAAAAAATACAAATGATGATCCGATTTCAATCATGTTAATAAATACAGACAGTAAAGTAGAACAAGAGACATTGAAAGAAATTTCTGAAATTGATGGAATACAAGATGCGAAATACATTCATTTAAATGCATAAGAAAATTTACAAATAAGTTATTGAAAAGCGGTTTTGTGAATAGAAAGTAATAATGCCCGGACGGGAATAAGAAATTTTATTTTTTCTGTTCCCGTTTTACAAGATAATAGTATATAAATTTCTACACCACTTTAGATATATTGGAGAAAGTATCATTAGTTGATACTTTATTTTTTTCAAAGGGATTTTTAATTTTGAAATATATAAAGAGATAAAGGTATAAGAAGTGATTTTGTTAGTTTAAATTTTATAATTAG
>CANQLA010000074.1 GCA_947624605.1 Candidatus Gastranaerophilales bacterium
AACTCAAAATACAATAAATATAATTATTCTAAAAAACACGTACAAAATTCGAAAGAAGAAGCTATAACAAGAAATTGCTTTAGTAGTTTGTTGAAAAAATTGAAAAGCAAGTTAAAATATTTTTCAATTTTTACATCTTTTATAATTATTTTTTTTGTAATAATGAACACAGTTGTATTTTATATGCAAAGTTGTTTTATACTACCTTTAGAACGAATAAATTTTCAAATTACAAATTTTTCTGAAATTAATACTATTGTTTATGTATTAGATTTTATTCATTTAGGTAATAGTCATATTGCTTATTTATTGCGAAATAATCTTCTAAATCAATACAAACACATATATAAAACAAATAATCATGATTCGTATTATGTGGCAGGTATATTTCGTGAAATTTACCAAGAGTTTGTGTTGTTGAATTTATATCCTAAAAATGATTCTCTTTATTTGAAATATAAAGAAGAGTATCTTTCAGAATTAGAAAAAATCTTATTTGAATATCCGACAAGAAATATGTATTCAGAAAAATATATGGAATTCAATAGTCAACCAAGAGGTACTAAAACATTTTTTATACCAAACAGAATAACTTTTTATTTGGTTTTAGCTAATGAATATTTTGATAATTTTAAATCAAATCTTCTTGAAAATAACATTTCTAATTTAAATAAATTGAAAAGTATATTAAATGGATATGATATTATTTATCAACAAGAAAAATCAAAAAATTCCTCACATTATCAAAGTAAAAATGCCTCTCTATCCGGTATACGATATGAAAAAAATTATAATCTATTTATATATTATTATTCAAAAAATATCATTTTAATGGAAGAAAAATTAAATCCTGATAATTTTTGTAAGAATAATGATATTTTCAGCAAATATTTAAGTGTGGTAAATATTTCTCATTATAATAATGAAGATGATAAACAAATATTTTTATTATTAAAAAACAAATGCAACATAGATAGCAGGTAGGGTGCAAAAAGCTTGCGTTTGCACCATTCAATAATTTTTTATGAAAATATTTTTCTTATTTTCTTGCAATGAATAATCACTTTGATTTTTATCAAAAGGATTATCATTTTCTTTGTTATTATCCGTCATTATTTTTTACTCCTTGAAATTTTAAAATGCACTCCATTCTCTCTCTTGTTGTGAAAATAGCCAGTATGTTATGTCTTTATAAATAATTCCGCCAACTACGTATTCCCGTTTTTTAGTATATTGAAAAATTTTTATTATTCATATTATCATATTATCATTTTATAAATAATTTAGCTATTAAAAGTCAATTTTGAAACCCGAAAAAGTTCTATTTTGTTCGATTTAAAATTGATGAACTCAACGCACTTCTGACCACTGAAATTCAAATATAAACAGATTCTTCGGCAAGCCTCAGAATGACAATTTACAACCAATAATGTCCATTAACAATACACTTAACTCCGTCTTTAGTCTTATATTGATTTAAACAAAAATGAAAAATGCCGAAGAAGAGACTCGAACTCTTATGGATTGCTCCGCACGCACCTGAAACGTGTGCGTCTACCATTTCGCCACTTCGGCATTTACTTAATTATAATTTACTGAATATTTTATAGTCAACTATATTTGAACTTTTTTTATTATTTTTTATTTTATTTTTGAATTTGATTCATGAATTTGCTATTATACTTTCAAAGGAAAATGAATGAATTTTTTAAAGGTATCTTTATTTATTATTATCTTTTTTGTCCACTCAGTTCCTATTTTTGCTGAGCAATCAGAATTTTTATATCTGATAAAAAATTCTAACAACAAAAATATTAAAAATTTATTGGATTTTTATTCAAGACAAAAAAATTTTTTAATTATTAAATCTGATGATTCTTTTTCAAAAGTTAGTATCTCGGACTTAAGCAATGATTTTTATATCTATGTTATAAAACAAAATAACAATGATGTTTACTTATACTTTTTCTCTCCGAATGATAAGTCAAAAATATGCAAAGAAATATTGCAGAGAATTAAAATTAACGGTTATAAATATTCTAAATCCGATATGAAAAACTTTAATACAGAAAAATATAAGGCAGAGCTAATTATAAATAACAATAATTTTGACAATAATATATCCGTTGAAAAATCTTTACATTCTGATAAAATAACAACTTCCGAAATATATGATTTTAGCGATGATGCTCAACGCAAATATAATCAAACTCACGGATATAATTATACTCAACCATATTTGATGAAATACGATAAAAATAATAAAAACAAACAAAATCTAAATACAGAAGGAAAATATAATAAAGAAATATTCTTTCTTCCTAAAGCTGTAATTTCTAAAAACGGTTTATCAGAACAAATAACAACGTCTGCTCCCGTAAATATTACAATACCGGTTATTTTACAATCAACAATCAATACATCGAGTTTAGACCCAAATGACAGAATTTCAGCTATTTTAAGAGATGATTTGTATATAAATAACAAATTGATAGCAAAACAAGGCAGTATAGTTTACGGTACAATAATACAAATCAAAAAAGCCGGAATGGCATATTCTGACGGAGCTTTTAATCTTGTATTTGATAAAATCCTTACAACAGATGGTGATGAATTGATTATACAATCCGAACCACTTATGTTTAAAAAAAATCAAACTCATAGAGGTGCAAAAATTGCAGGTAATGTTGCTGCTTCTGTCCTGTTAAGCACTGCTGTTTCCGCATTGTTCACAACTATTGAAGGAAACAACAATTGGGCAAGAAATCTTTCTGCAGGAGCTGCATCAGGAGCTGTTATAGGCGGTTTATCCCTGCTTGGTGCAACCGGGGAAGATGTTGAACTAAAAGAAGGAACTGTTCTTTTTATAAAAGCAATTTCTTTGCAATGATTGTTTTTTCATCATTCTTGAGTTATTCTTATCAAAAAGGGAAAAAAATGTTTGCTAAAAAACTTTTTATATTAGGTAGTATTATCATTCTTACGGGATTTTTTCTTCATTTTGCAATTATAGGAATAAAAAATATTAAAGTAGACAATTTTAATCCAGCTGCAGCAATTTTTTTAATTGATGCTTCTTCTTCAAATCAAGAAAATATCGAGGAACAAAAAAATTTTATTAAACAATTATGTAAAACTATGGATCCTGAAGATACAGTAAAAATAATTCGTGTGGATGATGATGCTTATTTGATATATGAAGGTTCTTCACAAAATGGCAGCAGTATTACAAAATCTCTTAATTCTTTTACTCAATATTCTTCTAATAAAGTTCAAAAAGCATACGGAGAAGCTATTAAAAAAGCTGTTTCGCATTGCTTGTCAATGAAAAAAGAAGGGTATATCCCTGCAATTATTGTTGTCGGTAATCTGGAAGAAAAAGGAAATGAATCTATAAACTGGAATACTTTACCCAAAAATATAAAAAAAACACAAAAATATATTCCCGAACTGACAATGATGTTTGTTTGGGCACATCCGTCAAAACTTGATTATGTTAAAGAAAAACTGACCCCTATTCTTGGCGAAGAACATTTAATAATCGCAACAAAAGAAACGGTTGATAAGGTTTCAAGAAAATTCTATAATGCTATCGGCAGATAAGAGGTATTATGGCAATAATTATTTCTTCATTAAATCAAAAGAAAAAATTTGGCAGTAATAAAATAATTACTGTCGGCTCTTCACCATCTTGCGATTTTTATGTTCCTGATACTAATTTTGAATTAGTGGTAGAATTTAATGAAACCAATAACACATATAGTGTTATTAATAACGGAGGAAACAGCCCTCTTTTTAAGGGTGAAGTTTTTCAAACTTTAAATATTAGTAAAATAACAAGATTACTATTTGAAAATTCTGATGAATTTATAAATTTTGAAGTATTACATCATAATTTCCAACTTGACAACGTTAATACGAATAGTGTTAACACGGGTTCAAACAAAACTAATTTGAATAAAAATGAAATAAAGCATAAAATTCAAAGCAAAATAGTCAACACAAAAGATGATATAGATAACAGAAGAATAGCTATTATAAAAGAAATTTCACCAAAAATAAATGACATAAAGAAAAAACTTTCACAAAATAATAAAGCAGCAATTTTTACTCATTTTGCATTATTTGGAAGTTGTTTTGTATGCGCTTTTGGTGTAAATAATTATATTTGCGGACTTTCAATACAGGAATCTAAAGACTACATACATCTGCCAACGGATATAAAGTTGTGGATTCTTTTTGCTGTTATAATTATGGGTATAATGTTAATATTTAAACAAGGAGTATACGGATACTTTTATTCAAAAACTTCATATAATCAGCCAAAAATGCCAAAATCATCACAAATACTGCTTATTACAATATCTTCTCTTTTGATGATTGGAATTTATTGTTTGAATCTTGTGTACTACTTAAATTATACAAAAGATATTGTTTTTCCCCTGTTAATTTCAATTTTTTTCTGCGGAACAACAATTTGTTTGGGAGTTGCTGCAGGATATTATAAAAGTTCAGGTTTTGAACTTGCTGAACTTTTAAATAAATTTGAATTTAGAGAAGATTTTGAAAAAGTGATAAGGGATTACAGACAGTGGATTTCCGGATATATAAACACTATTAGTGCAACAAAACAAACATTTATTAGAGAAAAAGAATTTAAGTTAAAAATAACAGAAATTTTTGAAATTACAATAGGAATTCTTACGGCACCTTTTTTAGCATATGGAGTTTCAAACACGCTTGCGGGATGTTTTTCGCAGGCTGCAGGATGGATTAGAATTTCAGGAATAATATTTTCGCCGATTTTTCTTGTGCTTGCAACTTGTTTAATAATTTTCGCATTTTCATTGTTAGTCGGATCTTTTTGTACTGCAAAAAAAGTTGCAATTTCAGAAATAGTAAAACACGACGGATTCAGTAATTATTTAATTCATTGTACGGAAATATTAGGACTTGAAGCTACAAACAAAGCAAAACAAGAAATAAAATTTGGTTTTTACACAGCATTTTGCATTATTATTATAGAATTTACAATGAATATTTCGTATTTTTCTATAGAAATAGGTCAAGATTTTAACGGACTGTGTCTGAGTTTCATTGCAGCACTTGTTCCTACAGCTATTTTAATAGCAGAAACTTATCTGCTTGGAAATACAAAATTCGAACTATATGCCCTTGATGCTATTAAATCGAAAGCAGATTAATAATGAATAAGTTTTTAATTATATTTTTATTAATTGTATTTTTACTGTCAACTCTTTTAATATGTGTATTTTTACCCAAAAGTCACAAACATATAATTTTTGAAAATAAAAATTTTAAAACAGAAATGTTAACAGCAAAACTTCAAGCGGAAAAATCCGTTAATACAATTGATTTTCAGCAAATAAAAGTTCCACGGCTTCCGGAAATAAATATATCTGACAAAAACAAAGAAAAAACACAAGATATAAAACAAACCGAAACAAAAACAACAAATAATGCAAATATAAAAACACAACGTATAATAAAAACAACAACAGAAAAAAACATAACAACAGCGGAATTTCCAAAAGAAACCACTCAAAAATCACAAACATCCGGTCAAATGCCAATAAAACCAAAACCTGACAATCAAATTCAAACAAATATAACACTCACCGAATTAAATAAAAAAGAAAATACAAAAGCTGACGAAATAGAAACCGTATCTCAGTCTGAAAATCCCCCTATACCCGGCAAAATTGAACAACAAGACACAAAAACCAAAGAAGAACTTGAAATTATTGCTTGGAATAAATGGCGTTCAGATTTACAAAATCAACTAATGAGAGATTCTAAGATATCAGCACCTATAGGAACAACTTTTTATTTTTCATTTACAGTTGATAAATATGGGAATATATCTAATTTGAAAACCTGGTCAAATAATGCATCTTATACACCTGTTGCAGTAAGAATAATTAAACCTCTGCTTTTAAGTTACCAACACAGTCAAATTTTAAAATTTCCGACAAATTCCGAAAGAATAATGACAAATGCGGAAGGTAGTTTTACTATGGCATATTCAAACAGATATTCTTCTCCATCAGATTACAATGATTATGAAAGAGTAATAAAATGATATATAAATGTAAAAATTGCGGAAAAGTTTATTATGAACATACTGATTACTGTGAATGCGGCAACAATAGTTTTGTTTTAATAAAATCCACCAGAAACACCAATAGTGTTAATGATGTTGATTTTAAAAGTATAAATACAGATACGGAGGAAATACATAAAAACAGTCAAAAAACACTATTTGCAGCATCCATTTTTTATTTTATTTTTTCAATAATATTTTTTGTAATTTTGATATATAAGGCAATGAAAATGCCATCAACAAACATTAACAACTCACAAAAAGTTTCAACAACAGAAATCCAAAAAGAAAGTATACCTCTTGTTGATGAGTATTGGGATAACACTCCCGTTATTAACACTAATAGTATCAAAGAAAAAGATGCAAAAAAACTTGAAAAACAAAAAGTGACATTAGATATAGAAAAATTGAAAAACAATAATACAATAAACAGTATTCAGCTTGAACAAAAAGCACAATCGTCGAAGGAAAATAACAAAACAGCTAAAAATCAAGTCAATAAGCAAAAAATATCTGATAGTGGACAAAATAAAAAAGAAATAAAAAATCCAAAGCCAGAAAAAGTAAATATAGAAGAACAATACAAACAAAAACAAGAAACGAATGCTGATAAATCGAAGCAAACCGTTTCCAAAGAAAATGAAAAAATAACAAATGAAGAAATTAAAAAAGAAGCAGCCGCGAATGCAGAAGAATTATCAAAATATAAAGCAAGATTAAGACAACATTTATTCAGTTATTTTCCAATATTAAATGTTCAAGGTATAGGCACGGCAAAAGTAGGTTTTAGCATTGCTGACGACGGAAAGTTATTAAACAGAAGATTTATTATTCAATCGGAAAATAAAACATTAAATGACGCACTGTATCATATGTTAATGCAGACACCATATTATAATCCGCCGCCAAAGGGTTATAAAGGAGAAGAATTAATTTTAAAAATGGAATATGATAACGGACACTACAGATTTAGTTATGAATAGAATAATTATAAGTAAGATAAACAGAGTAATTATAAAAAGAATCAAGTATACAAAATCAAGACAAATATGAAGTTATATGATTAAAAATTGTTCATTAAACTTTGTAAAATCTTGTTAGAACAATACCGATAAAAGGCATGCTAACATGTAAAAAATAATTAATAAAATTTTGCTTGTAAAGCATGGTGAAGCCGTATAATATGAATGAAAGTCAGGAAGAGAAAAAGAGGTGATGGTCTAACATATTGTAAAGTAAGGAAAATATAGATTATTAATTACAAGTTTTGATTTTATGAAACAATAAAAAAAGATTAAATCGTAGAGATTTGGAGAAAAGTTTTATTAATCAAAACTTTTTTGTGTTTAAATAGTAATATAAAAGATTGTGTGTTAAAAAGAGAAGGAAAAGAAAATGAAAAGAGCAATAGTAATAGTAATTGATTCAATGGGATGTGGAGCGATGCCGGATGCGGAGGAATTTAAAGATATACCGACATGCAATACATTGTCGAATGTAGCGAAGGCAAAAGGTGGGTTACATATACCGAATATGGAGAAGATGGGGATAGGAAACATAACAGATATAGAGGGAGTTGCCAGAAATCCCAAATACACGGCACAATATGGAATATTAAGAGAAATTTCAAAAGGCAAATGTACAACAACCGGACATTGGGAAATGATGGGATTGGTACTTGATAATCCGTTTAAAGTATATACAGAGTCAGGATTTCCCAAGGAAATAATTGATGAATTTGTAAAGAGGACCGGATGTGGCGGAGTATTGGGCAACAAGGCAGCATCAGGAACAGTAATTTTAGAAGAACTTCATGAAGAACATGAAAAGACGAAGAAGCCAATAGTATATACATCAGCAGACAGTGTATTTCAAATAGCAATGAATATAGATGTAGTACCTTTAGAAACCTTGTATGAGTATTGTAAAATAGCAAGAGAACTTTTAAATGAAGTATCAAATGTATCAAGAGTTATTGCACGCCCATATCAGATTGTTGACGGGAAGCCAAAAAGAGTTTCAAAATACAGAAGAGATTATTCTGTAGTGCCGTACAAACCGACTTTATGCAATGAAGTTGCGGATGATGGCGGATATGTATATGGAATAGGGAAGATAGAAGATATTTTTGTTGGTTCGGGAATAACGCACGCAATACATACAGGTTCAAATAAAGAAGGTTTAGAATTGACATTAGAAGCAGTAAAATCGAAACTTCCGAGGAAGGAATTGAAAGTTGCGGAATGTACTTCAAAACCGGACAAATATTTAATATTTACAAATCTTGTAGATACAGACATGCTTTTTGGACACAGAAACGATGCAATAGGATATGCAAAAGCAATTGAAGAAATTGATACATACATAGATAGAATTCAAGCAGAAATGACAGATGAAGACATGTTGGTAATAACAGCCGACCATGGCTGTGATCCGACAGTACCCGGAACGGATCATACTAGAGAGCAAGTACCGTTGCTTATTTGGGGTAAGAAAATAAAACCGGAAAATTTGGGAACGAGAACAGGATTTAATTATATAGCAGAACGTTTAAGAGATTGGTTGTTTAAATAAATATTCTTTGTTATAATACAATTGAAGGAAATAATTCCGAAACAAATATAGAAGGAGAAAATGATGAAAGTAACTATTGAAGACGGATGTATAGCTTGCGGAGCATGTGAATCAATATGTGATGCAGTTTTCAGTGTAAGTGATAAAGCAGTAGTTGAGCAATCCGCAGTTGAAGCGAACGAAGCCGGAGTAAAAGAAGCTGCCGATGCTTGTCCGGTATCAGCTATTATTGTTGAATAGAAGGTAATGAACAAAAAAAAGAGAGACCGTTTTATATACGGTCTTTTTTTATTAATAAAGCGACAAAATTAATTTCAGATATAAAAAGCAATTTTATGAAATGATAAAAAAGATTATATAAATATGTATAATACCGAACTTTCAAAAATTAGCGATAAAAGAAGCGTTTGGACCAAGACATT
>CANQLA010000075.1 GCA_947624605.1 Candidatus Gastranaerophilales bacterium
ATACAGTTATCCTTCTTGAACCTATCTTAAAATCTTCACGTAACTTCTTTATTGCTTCCAATACATTATCTATATTCAATAACGGTTCACCTTGTCCCATAAATACAACGTTCGTTACCTTTAATCCTGTATCTGATTCGATTAAATATATCTGTTTTAATATCTCATCTGTTTTTAAATTCCTCTTAAATCCTAACTTCGCCGTTGCACAAAAACTGCAATTCATCGGACATCCTACCTGCGAACTGATACACACCGTTAAATTAGTTCTGTTATCAAATCTCATCAAAACTGCTTCTGTTACATTATCATCTGCAAGTTTGAATAAAAATTTCATCGTTCCGTCTTTGCTGATTTGTTTATCTGCAATTGTAATATCTGAAAGTACATATCTCTCTTTTAATTCCCCTCGAATCTTCAACGGTAAATCACTCATTTCATCAAACGTCTTACAGAATTTTAAATAAATTCCTTTATATATCTGGGATGCCCTATATCTGCTCACACCAAGCTCTTCCGCTATTCTTTCCAATTCACTTAGACTTAAGCCTACTAATGATCTTCTTTCCATATCACCAGTTTATCATAAAATTTCTTATGCAGTTATATTGAAAATTTGTTATAATATTATTAGCATGATTAAAATTGCTATTACAGGTAATATTGCTGCGGGTAAATCCGTCGTTGAAAAGTTCCTTCTCAACTTGAATTATCCTGTCATCGATTCTGATAAAATTGTTCATAACTTATTCTTAAATTCAAAAAAACTCATTTCTCAAATCGATTATCTCTTTGGAAAATTTGATATTTATAATAATTCGGGTTTAGATAGAAAAAAACTTGCTAATCTTGTTTTCTCCGATAAAATTTATTTGAAACAACTTGAAAATATTATTCATCCTCTTGTTATTCAAAAAATTAATGACTTCATAAATAAAAACTCCAATGAAGCTTTTGTTTTTGCTTCTGTACCTCTCCTATTTGAAGTTGGCTGGAATTATATGTTTGATAAAATTATTATGGTTGCTTCTGATGAAAAAATTCGACTTAAAAGACTTATGCAAAGAAATAATTTGTCTGAACAGGATGCTTATTTGAGAATAAATTCTCAAATGCCTCAAGATGAAAAAATTAAACGTGCTGATTTCGTTATTTACAATAATACAAATTACATTGATTTAAGAAGACAATTAAATACAATTTTACTTCAGCTTATATAACCTTATTTTTTTTTGATTTATTTTCCCTTATACAACATTTCTCTCTGTAGCTTTTATAATGATATTTCTGTAAAATTCCGTGTCAATATTTAGTTTATCTCCTAAATTCAGCATCTTTAATAAAAATTCTTTATTCTCCCGTTCATTAACATTTTTTGTAATTTCCGATACTATCTTGGCAAAATTCCTGTATACCCCTTGAAAATATACGTTTTGTGCTTCCGTTATATCAGGATTTATCTCCAATTTTTCCACTGTTTTGAATACTTCTATACAATTGTCTAATTTATTTGTATCGTATTTCTTAACAAAATCCTTTACACTTTTTAAAATCTCTACTGAAAAAAACAATTCCGTAGGTTTTTTATACAATCTTATATCAAGTGCTTTTGCCTCTAAGATTATATCTTCTGCCCTTTGTAGTGCTTTTTCTTCAAATTGTATTCCGCTATCTTGTGTAAATATCTTATTAAAATTTTCAGAAAGAGTATATTGTGCAGCCGTTTTAAATTCAAATGGAACTTTAAATCCTAATTTTCCGAAATGTAATATTGCTTCTCTGCTTCCATTATATACATCACTGTATACATCTTTTATTTTTTTCATCTGTTTTTCTGTAAGATGATTTGAAATCTTCTGTCTATCTTCAAAAAATATATCTTTTAGCGTATAAAACTCTTTTCCGAAATATTTGTCTAAAAGCCTTATTGTTTCTGTTGGGGTATAGTTTTGATATGTTTCAATTAAGTCTTTTGTAATGTCTGTATATCTTCCGTCAAAGTTTCTTACTGTACAATGAAAATCTCCTTCAGCAAATTGTAAAAGCACAAACATTATATCTTTAGATTTCAAAGTTATATTTGAAGTGATTTCTATATGACCGGTTAATAGCTTTGTATCTCCTTTTCTTACGATTTTAGTATTCACGCATTTTACTTTATAACAGCATAAGTCTGTTTCTCCGTCTGAATTTTCATAAAGTGCATTGAATGCCCATAAACTTGCAATTTGTCCATAATCTATTATACAAGGCTTTACATAATGCTCCCAAATATCTTTTCCTGAACCATATTCCGGAATATTACTTTTTGCCTCTTTTAATACCTCAATAAATTCCGCCTCTAAATCTTCTTTGGTAAAATCAGACGCAAGCTGAACAGCTCTTGCTGCATATTTTAATATTTGAATTGTTTCTATCCCGGAAATATCATTGAAAAACCAACCGCAGCTCGTGTACATCAATAAAGTCTGACGCTGAATTTCCATTATTTTTATTGCATTAATTTTCCCTTGTTTATCTATATCTTTTACGGTATTTCGTTCAAAAAATTCTTTTAAACTATCTTCGCTTCTGTTTGATAAAATTACTTGTATATATTTATTTCTCGCTTCCCATAAGTCGTAAAAATATTTAAGACCTTCTTTTTCACATATTTTTATAAGTTTATCTCTAAGAAGATTTAATGCTTGCCTTAAAGGCTTTCTCCATTTTTGATTCCATCCTTCCAACCCTCCTGTTGAACATCCGCAATCATTTTGCCATCTTTGTACACCATGGCAGCAACTCCAAGATGAAACAGGCTTTATTACAACCTCGTCTTCTGCCGGAAACATCTCTAAATACTGACCGTAATTTGTAAGCAGAAAACCTTCATCATGTGCTTTTATCCTCAATACGTACGAAAGTGCCATATCTCCGAATTTTGTATGATGTCCGTAACTTTCTCCGTCTGTTGCTATGTTAATTAAACAATTTCCCTCTCTTCTTATTCCCGTCTTTATTTTTTCTATAAATCTTACTCCGTCTTTAAGTAACTCTTCAAATGCAACTGCTTGGGATATTTGTGCATTATAAAAGAAAATATTAATTGTTCTTTCTTGACGGCTCTTGATATTGTATTTGTATGGTTTTGTCGTATCAATACTTCCGTCTGACACGTCAATGTATTCTTTTGTGTTTTTGTATAATACCTTTTGTGCCTGATAAGGCGATAATATTGTATATTTTATTCCAAAATCAGATAAGATACCTAACGTTTCATCATCACAAGCCGTTTCCGCAAGCCAAAGTCCTTCAGGTTGCCTTCCGAAACGCTTCTTAAAATCTTCTATTCCCCAGTATACTTGTGTATATTTATCATTTTCATTTGCTAACGGCATTATTATATGGTTGTATACTTGTGCTATGGCACTTCCATGCCCGTTAAATTCTTTGATACTGTCAATATCTGCTTTTATTATCCTTTCGTATACTTGAGGATGAAATTTTTCCATCCACGATAACAACGTCGGACCCATATTGAAACTCATATAACAATAATTATTAACAATATCCAATACTTTTGAATTATTTCCTACGATTTTTGATATCGAATTTGGTGAATAACACTCGGCACATATTCTCTCATTCCAATCATGATATGGCTTTGCACTATCTTGTTCTTCTATTTGTTCCAACCAGGGATTTTCTCTGGGCGGTTGGTAAAAATGTCCGTGTACCGTCAAATATTTTTTGCTTTCAGTCATATTAAACCGTTATTTTGCCTTTTCTTCTTTGTTTTTGGGTGTTAATATTTTCATCTCGGTTATGTCCATCCAAGGATCTCCCAAGGCTGTTGAAAATACCTTACCCTTTATCAGTATCCTATCTCCCGAATTTAAATCTGTATACTTCTCTGCTTCGGTTCGTTTTATGAACATTTTTAATTCTGAAAGCGGTATTACATAACTGCCGACATCATCTCGCTCAATTAATATTCCTATATACATACGTGATTCTCTCATCGCTGGTTTGTAATCAAGACCTAATGTCGAGAATTTGTTAAATTTTGCCGTAAATTCTACATATTTGTCTAAATATAAGTAGGGACTTTGAACTATTAATGTCGGTGATTTTAAAACTGTATAATTTTGTTGTGCTTCTTTTGCTACTGCGGTTTGCCCGGTCTTTGACTTATCTGCCGATGATGATGTCACCGCTGTTTCACATTTTCCGATTTGTATCATTATTAGCATAATTATAACAACCAACGGAACTTTTATTATTTTCTTCATTGCTTTTCTCCAAATAAATAGACAATATAATTTTAACACAACTTAAAAATTTTTTAACTGCTATCTTATATCACTTCAGACAATTTTTTTAACATTAATACAATTTTATTAACTATATTTTTAATTAACCTTAATATTCTTTTATAAAATTAATTTCTTTTGCTACAATGTTTTTTATTAAAAAGGAGTTTATATGCAAAATTCATTGTATTTTAATAAACAAACGGTTAATTCAAAATTGATATATTGTACTGCATTTTTGTGGACAAAAATAAGTCAAAAAATTGACAAAGTATTGCTGCCCCATAATTTAAACACAGCAAAATTTAACATTCTTATGGTGATAAAACACCTGGGAGGAGATAACGGAATTAAACAAAATGAAATTTCCGAACAGCTTCTTACAACCAAATCAAATATTACCAAAATGCTTGATAAACTTGAGCTTGAAGGCTATATTACCCGTAATGAAACCAAAAAAGATAAAAGAATTAAATTAGTAAAAATTACAAAAAACGGCTCTGATTTATTGGATTCAATTTGGAAAGATTATACTGAATGTCTTGATGAATTATCGCCCAATCTGCCTGAAAACAATAAAAGTGAACTTTTAAACAATCTTTATATATGGCTGAATAGTATTAACAAAAGTTAAACAAAAATAAAAAATAGTTGAATAGTTAACAATTGAATGGTAAACTTATAATAAGGAGGAAATATGTTTATTATAAGTATATGCATGATAATGTTAATAGTATGGACGGCGAAAATAAACGCAAGAGTAACAAAGATAGAAGAAAACGAAGCTAGGAGAATAAAAAACCCTGGCGAACACTGGATAAAAAACTCAGAAACCGTATGGGAGATAGCGAAAAATGAAAGTAAAGAAGCGGAAAAAGAGAATACATACAAAAATTTCAGCACAGATAAAAATAGTAATGAAGAAAATAATACAGAACAAAGCGATAGTAAAAATGGATACAAAGAAAGAGAAAGCAATTTAGAAATTGAAAAAAATTCTAAAACGAAAGAAGAAGAAAAAAGTATTACAATAAAAGAGTCCTTATACCTCCGTAATCTTTCGGGGAAAAAAGAAGAAAAAAGTGCCGAGAGAACGATTTTAGGGAACATATTCAGCAAAATAGGCGCCTTGGCATTAATAATTTCATTTTGTATATTAATAAAAGTTTTTTCAAAATACTTTATAGAATTTCCGGCGGAACTTCAAGTGGGAATAGGAGTTTTATTAGGAAGTATGCTTGTAGTAACAGGCATGAGAATAATGAGTGAAAAAATGAAAAATTATGCGGAAGTACTTTTAGGAACAGGGTTGGCAATTTTATATACAGCGGTATACAGTTCAACAGCATATTATCATTTAATATCAACGGAAGCAGCAACAGTAATAGCAATGTTGTTAGTTATAGGTTCATATTTTATTTCAAAAAAATGCAGCAGTTTTGCGACGCTGCTTATAGGGCTTTTTAGCGGATATATAAACATATTTTTTATGACATCGGGAATGTTTGGAGTAAGAGAAGCCAATAATAATGTAACAATCAATTTTATATTTGGATATTTAATATTTTTAAACCTAATTGGAATAATATATGTATTCAATAATAAAGAGAAAAGCGTATTAAACATAATAAACCTTACAGCGAGTGCTTTTAGCATATTTTTATATTCATTTTTTTATACATCTCCGAATTTGGTATTTCCAATTATATTATGGGGAATATATATAGTTAATGATATTATATTTTTATATAGTAAAAAAGTTTATTCGATACAAATGAAAATTTTGCATTGGATAAACCTAATGATTTTATATTTATTTACGGTAAAAATTTTCGGTTATGAAAAAACAGAAACGATAGGTGCGGTAATATTAACAATTTCAATAATATACGGAATTTTAGCGAAACATTTTAAATCAAGAGAATACTTATATGGACTTTTAATAGGAATTTTATTTTCAGATTATTACCTGTTTGATACATACTGGAGAGTAATAGTTTTAGCGGTAGAAACCGTACTTTTAGGATATTATTACTCAAAAAGCAGATTAACATATATAAAAAACTGGACGATAATATATTCAGGAATTTTAATCACTGCACTTACAGCTGAGAGTATCAAATTTTCAAGCGAAATAACGAATAACATTATGCCGGTATTAAATATAAGAACAGTAGAATTTATAGCAGTAACAGCATCACTGTATATGATAGGAAAAATCATTTTCGGATTTGATAAACAGATGTATAACTTAATCCGAATACTATATACAACAATGATGTATTTTTGGGCGACAATGGAAATTACTCTTGGAATCAATTATATAAATAATTTTTCAAATTCAATATCAGAATCGAATAAAATATATACCTATATAATTTTAGGATTCATATATTCAATACAAATAAACCATCTTGCAAACAAGAATAAAGTTGACTATTATCAAATAATTTCCGACATTATAAGTATAGTGTCATTGATAAGTTTATATTTATACGGAACATTAATACAGATAGGGTGTCCTGTAATAAACATAAGAAGCTTAGCATACATATCAGGGATAGTAACACTTGTAAGATTTTATAAAATCAAAAAGCATGAATTTTATCTGTATTCTGCACTGATAACAGGAATTTGGATAATTTCACTTGAAACCATATATTTATTTACACGATTAGATATGAGAGACGTTATACTTGCATCATTAAGTATAATTTGGCTGATATATGCAGGGATAATCACGCTTGCAGGTACATTTAAAAACATCAAACAAATGATAAATACAGGTATATTTATCATATCATTAACAATATTAAAGATATTATTTTTAGATTTAATAAATATAAATCCCTTTGTAAAAATCATCAGTTTTGGAGTACTTGGAACGGTTTTGTTAATCATTTCATATTTTTATAATAAAATCAAAAACAATAAGTAGCCATACAAAATTGAAAAAGAAATAAAAACTTTTGAACAACAACAAACAAATCAAAGTTAAAAGTTAGAAAAAATTAAAATATAAAGAATAAAACAACCCATAAATATGATTAATGAAGCGTAAATTCAAGACAAAAAGAATACAAAACGTAAAAAAATCAGCATAGAAATGAAATACCGCTACAAAGGAGCAAAAATAGTGACGGATACAAACAAAGAAAATAATAATCATTTTGATGAAAATAAAAATGATGATTTGTTGCAAGAAAAGAAGAAAAATATTTTTGCAAAAATTCTTGAATGGTACAAACGTTCCTTTTCTCATTCAAACAATGGAAATAAGAAGAAAAATAAAAGTAAAATATTTATAATTTGCTTATTTTTAGTTATTTTGTTCATAAATTTTAACTATTTATATTTTATGCGGTTTAATAAAAAAATTTTACCATTAGATTTTAAAACAAAATATATAATTTTATTAAAAGACGAAACAGTATTGATAATTGGAAATAACTCAAATAAAAAACAATCTGCATCTTGCTTTCTTTACAATCCAAAAACGAATTGTTTAAGTAAATCTATTAGTTTTGAAGATTTTAATATTAATGAGTTCTGCTATTATTTAAAAGATAATAGAAATATTTTGTTTTTTACAACCACTGTAGATACAAGCTCAAATGAACAGAAATATATCGTTAAAGAATATGATATATTAAAAAATTCATTTTCTGTTATTGATACATTACCTAAATTGAGTTCACTTAAAGAAAATTTTTTCACTACAGTTTCTAAACTAAATAAAAGTACATTATTTTTAATTACAAACGAAAATAATCACTATTTTTTTGATTTGGAAAAAAATAAAATTACCCAAATAAATAAAAACCCATTTCAGATAATTGGTTCTTCTATAGAATCCGTCAATATTGTCAATAACAAAATTTTAATACGAGCACAAATTACAAATAATAATAAAGGGTATGAATTTGTGACATATGATGCTAATAGTAAAATATTTTCTCTATTTGGAGAAACTGAAAAAACAAAATATTCATGTTATAACCTGTTAAAAATTAATGATAATGAAGTCCTGATATATTACCCTGTTCATCTATGGCATCCTATTGCTACATTCGAAAATTAATATAAAAAAAATTTAAAAAAATATGTAATAAATCAAAATAAAATTATAAATGCCGGTTCATTAATAAGGAATCATCATCAACAATATGGCTTATTATTACCAAATAACGAGGTGCTTTTTCTTGGAATATCTTATAGATATGTACTATTTCCACCACTTTTCAATTTAGAAATGTCAAAACAAAACGAGGGCTGTGAACTATACAATATTAATACTATGTCATCAAAAAAGTGTAAACATTGTCCCATTAATTTGGTAACAGAACCTGTGATGTTAAAAAACGGAGAAATTATTGCAATATCTTCTTTTAGAACAGGGAAAGGCTATCAAGTAATTCAAAAATTTCATTATAGTAAATTAAAATAGAAAGTGAGATGTAGAATGCCAACATTTGATTTAGAAAATATTAAAAGCTTTCAAAAAGCTTCTTATTCCGAACCCGAAAGTAATATTGCAGAGTATAAATATTCTGAGACATTTAAAGATGACAAGACTGGATTAAAATGTGTATTATATAAGAATGATACTACTGGTAAATATGTTGTTGCTTTTACTGGTTTTAATCCGGTCTACAGTGGTAGGGTGCAAACGTTCCTTCGCTGCGTTCGCACGAAACGTGCTGAAGACGAAAACTCCTCGTTTCCGTCTTCAGCACTCTGCTCACTTGCTCTTTTTGCACCCTTGCTTAATGCTTTTGATT
>CANQLA010000076.1 GCA_947624605.1 Candidatus Gastranaerophilales bacterium
TATCATTGTTTGTATGGCTATAGTTCCAATACTAACCAACTCTTCATACTCAACCATATGAGAAGGTATACGGCGTTGCTCGACTTTGGCAACTTTTTCAATAAGTTCAATATATTCTTTTATTTTTGACTGCACTTGATACTCTACCGACACAAACATTTTTTTATTATGCTATACCATCGACCATAAACAAGACTTACTTATTTATATTACTATTAATTTTGTTTTTACGCAAACTATACACGAAAAGCAAAATTTCTGCAACCGCTTTGTATAACTCCGGTGGAATATACGCATTTGGCTCTACTAAACGGAAAAGAGCTCTTGCTACCGGAGGATTCTCTATTATAGGAACATTATGTTCTCTTGCAATTTCTATAATTTTTTTTGCTATTAACTCCGTTCCCTTCGCCACTAACTTTGGAGATTCCATCGAGTTTTGATCATATTTTAATGCACAAGCTACGTGTGTAGGATTCGTAACAACAAAATCCGACTCCGGTACTGCATCCATCATACCTTTTTGCAGCATTTGCTGCCTTCTCTGCCTTAATGCAGCTTTAACATTAGGATCTCCTTCTTGGTTTTTATATTCATCTTTAACTTCTTTGAATGACATTTTTTGATCATTCATAAATTTATGACGTGTTACACCGTAATCTGCCACGGAAATTATCAAAAATGCAAATCCTGCCTTCATAACAAAATCAATTACTATTGCACCAAATTCTGCCATTATTGCAAAACTGTTATCTATTGCTACTAATGCCATAATCGTTTCCAGGTGAGATTTATACACCATCCAGCCTATTAATCCTAAAATAGAAACTTTTAAAACATTTTTTAAAAGCTCAAACAGCGTCTTTGGTGTAAATAAATTTTTAAAATACTTTGTCGGATTTAATTTGTCTAGTTTCGGAACCAAAGGTGTCGTCGTTACAAGTGGTCCAACCTGTATAAAATCTCCCATTATCCCAACTATACCTGCTAAAAATAAAATTGGCATTATTATCAACAGGGCGGGTAAAAGCGTAATCGTAAGAAGATATGCTAATCCTATATCTTCAAGATGTGCCGTAGGTATTTGTTCATATAAAAGAATAAATAATTTAGTAATTTGATTCCATATAAACGGACTGATTTTTATGATGACAAAAAACATAATCATCAATGCAAGTGCTGTTGAAAAGTCTTTTGACTTTACAACCTGACCTTCCTTTCTTGCCTTTTGCAGCTTTTGCTGTGAAGCTTCAAACTGCTTGTCTTCATCACCCATAATTTACCGTCTTTAAAGGAATTTTATCCTAACTATAATATTATAATTATTATTCTTGATTAGTAAACAACCATAGAAACAGTTTCTATATCTGCCGGAATTTTCTTTCTTCCCTCTAAATCTTTTAACTCAATTATAAATGCTGCGGCAATTACCTTTGCTCCGGTCTGTTTAACTAAATTACAAGCAGCACACGCCGTGCCTCCCGTCGCCAACAAATCATCAATTACCAAAACCTTCTTGCCGGCTTCTATTGCATCTTTATGAATTTGAAGCGTATCCGTTCCATACTCTAATTTATAACTTTCACTCAACGTCTCTCCGGGAAGTTTTCCGGGCTTTCTAAGAGGTACAAATCCTGCCTTTAGTTCATATGCAAGTGCTGCTCCAAATATAAAACCTCTTGATTCTATCCCTGCAATATAATCTATATCACGATCTGCGAACTTATCAACCATAAAATCTATTATTGCTTTAAATCCTTCTTTATCACGTAATACCGTTGTTATATCTTTAAAAACTATCCCCTTAACGGGAAAATCAATAATATCTCTTATTTTAGATTTTACAAAGTCAATAGAATTAACAGTTTCCATATTTTCTCCAAACTTATTTTAAGCATGCTTTAAAGTCAGTAAATACTTTATGACTATATCATGAAAAAATTTCTATAATATTGATTTAATCATTTTTATTAAGATTTTTGTAGGGAGTCCGATTACATTATTTATATCTCCTTCAATTGATTTTATAAAATTTTTAGGTACTTCTTGTATTCCATAAGCCCCGGCTTTATCAAAAGGTTTCTTTTCATTGATATATCTCCAAATTTCTTCATTCGAAAGTTCATTAAATGTTACATACGTAGTACTATGATTTGAATATTCGCACATTGTTTCCGTATCTATTACTGAAATCCCGGTTATAACTTGATGTGTTTTCCCGCTTAATAATTTTAATATAAAATAAGCCTCATCATATGATTTTGGCTTGCCGATTATTTTTTCTCCATAAATCACAACTGTATCAGCTCCTATAACAATAGCTGATACAGTATTTTTGACGGAAATCGATTTTGCTTTTAATAAAGAGAGATTTTCTATTGAAAGAGGATTTGTAGAAATCCTAAAAGTACTTTCATCAAATAAGGGAGGTATTGTTTCAAATTCTATATTTAAACTCTTTAACAATTCTATTCTTCTTGGAGATGTAGAAGCAAGAATTATTTTTTTCATAACGGTTTTACTAAAGACTGACTATTTTGAAACCTGTGAAACCCTTCTTCTATTTACATAAATTGCTGATTTTGCATTAATACCGGAACAGATATTTTGCAATTTTGCATTCAGAGCAAGCATATTTCTTTGCATCGCAGCATAATCTGTTATTGTTTCCAACATCTTATTAGAATCAACTAACGTCGTAAATGCCGGATTATCAACCTTCTCCATTGCATATTTTTGTACCAATAACTGATCGATTTTGTCTTTTGCTCCAATAATAGCCATTTTATTTTCTCCCTATTTAATTTTCTGTGTGTAAATCTTTTCTCTTTTCCAAAATTTATTTATCTTTATATAAATAAATTTTTAACATCTACAATTTAATAAAAAATTCTTTATTAAAAAAATTGCCTTTTTAAAAATAAAATATTACAAAATGTAAACAAACAAAAGCCAATAATTACATGCTTTTTAGAAAAAATCACATCTTTATACATATCAGAATATATACTAATGACTGTACTTGTAAATAAGCTTTTAATCAAATATAATATTACTAAGAAAGGCTATGTTATGTTTATTGATTATTCATATTTATTTGATAAAATAAGGAATGTTTATGCATATATTTCTTATTTTAATAAATATGGTAAAGCAATAGTTCCGTTGAGATATACTCTCGATGTTACATACAGATGTAATTTACGTTGTCCATACTGTTATTTAGTGGGTGAAAGGAAGAAGATTGAACTTTCAACAGAGGAATGGATTAATATTATAAACCAAATTCCTTCATTTGGATTTATATCCATTATAGGAGGAGAACCTCTAATTCGCTCAGACTTTAGAGAAATATATATTGCTGCTTCTAAGAGAACTCCTTTCCGTGTTAACCTATACTCTAATGCTTTTTTGTTTAACGAAAAAATTATTGAAGATTTTATACAATATAAATTACTTTGTCTTTCCGTATCTTTAGACGGATACGGAAAAACTCATGATGATAATCGTAAACAAGCCGGTTTATTTAATAAAGTCATGGAAAATATGGATATTCTTCAATCCAAAAGTAAAAATCGACACAAACCGATTATAGATATCAAAACGGTACTCCTTGATAATAATATAGATGATTTATTAAAATTATATGAACTTTGTTCCGAAAAAAATTATGATTTTTTATCTATTGCAATTAAAAGAAATAATTTTCTTAAACAAAATCCTTGTTTAAGAGAAGAACTCAGTGAAGAATTTTACAAACAAGAGTATCCATTAGAGTTGTATTTTGATATGAATAGATTTGAAGAAGTATATAAAGAGCTTATAAAAATGGCAAAACACAGTAAGACAAAACTCAGATGGGCTCCAAAGTTTAAACCCAACATTACAGGATTAAAACAAATCAAAGAATTGTTTGAAAATGGTAAAAAAGCGGTATCAGACTTATATGAACCTTGTCTGTTTCCTTTTTCAAATCTATTTATAAATCCGGAAGGAATTGTTTATCCTTGTATTTCCGTAGCTATGGGCTCATTAAAAGAAAAAAAACTTAATGAGATATTTAATATACCAAAATATAAATGTTTCAGAAAAAATTTAAAGGTTTCAAAACTATTTAATGCTTGTCAATTATGTTGTGAAGCATACCCTAAAAAATCGGAGACAAAACTATGAGTGAAGAAGAAATAATACGATATAATACAATAGGAACATGCTGTAAATTAATATATTTAAAAATTAAAGATAATAAAATAGTTGACGTTGAGTTTTTAGGAGGATGCAGCGGAAACTTGCAAGGAATTAAATCGTTAATAAAGGGAATGAATACGGAAGATGTGATTCAAAAGCTGCAAGGAATTAACTGTGGAGGTAAAGGGACAAGTTGTCCCGATCAACTTGCACAATGCCTGATACAATACGCAAACAATAGCACAAAAACTAAAATCCTGTAATCATGGAAAGTTCGTAAACCGTTTTATCGAATTGTTCTGCAAGATATTCTTTTGTAATATTTCCATCATAAGTAATAATGCCGTTTGTGAGATCAGAGCAATCTTTTAAAGCGTCAATCATACCTTGTTCATTTGCAAAAGAAAGAATATAAGGTGTTAAAATTCCTGAAATTGCAGAAGAAATAGTTTTGGCGGATAGAGAAGCAATATCATCGCAGCAAAAATGGAACACACCTTCTTTTTCATAAACATGATTGTCAAAAGTCAATGTTCTGTCTAAAGATTCAACGACAACGTTATTTGAAGCTAAACCTGCATCAATAATAACTGAACCTTTTTTCATTTTACGAACATCGAGCAATTTAATTATAGGAGGAAGTTTTTTATTTTTTCTTTTAACAGCACATATTAATATATCTGTTTGAGGCAACAATTTATCCAGGTTATCTTTATTAGAAAAGAAGGTTTTTATTTTTCTGCCCGGAAGTTTTTCTATTTTACGAAGTTTTTCAGGCTCAATATCTAAAACGGAAACATCTGCACCAAGAGCAACAGCTGTTTTAGCAGCGTCAAAACCGACGGTTCCTGCACCCAAAACAGTTATGTACATTGGTTCAACACCGGTTGCACCGCCCAAAAGAGAGCCTCCTTTATATTTTTCAATTATTGAAGAAGCTATTCTTATAATGGTTTTTCCTGTGATTTCACTTCCTATTCTAACAATAGGATAATTTCCGTTTCTGTTTTTTATATCATAATAATTAATAGCAGTAATTTTTTTAGTTAAGATAGTTTGCATTAAATCATTTTTAACAGAAAAATCGAAATAAGCAAAGATAATTTGTTTATCTTTTAAGAGATTAAACTCGCTAACTTGAGGTTGATTTATTTTGACAATTATATCAGAATGCTGATAAACTTCCTGAGCGGTGTCAACTAAATTAGCTCCGTATCTAATGTACGAATCATTTGCAAAATCGGCATTAATGCCAATGTTTTTTTGAACTAAAACTTTATGCCCGGCATTAATAAGAGAATTTGCTAAAGCAGGAGTAAGAGCAACTTTTTTCTCATTAGATTTTGTTTCGACCGGAGCACCAATTATCATTTCAAGAAATCCTCCCTGACTTGCTGCCTGCATTTAGAAAGAGCATCGTCAATTTCATTAACGATTAATTTTGCGGCTGCGACAGGATCGTCATGAGATGTGATAGGTCTGCCGATAATTAAATAATCAACACCGGCTCTTATAGCTTCTGAAGGAGAAACAGCACGCAATTGATCATTAACAACAGACCAGGAGGGTCTGACGGCAGGACACATAATTAAAAAGTCCTCACCGAGTTCTTTTCTAATAATTGCAGCTTCGGAAGCAGAAGCAATAACTCCGTCAATTTCACTTTCTTTAGCTATTTTAGCCAAATGAATTCCATATTGTTCAATATTATCTTTAATACTTAATTCTTCAGACAGAGTTTTTTGACCGAAACTGGAAAGCATTGTAACGGCAAGTATAGTTGGTTTTGGAATACCGAGTTTTTTGGCGGTTTCTCTGCATAAACGAGAAGTTGTAGTCATCATTTTGGAACCGCCTGCG
Organism: Candidatus Gastranaerophilales bacterium; assembly: GCA_947624605.1. Lineage (GTDB taxonomy): Bacteria > Cyanobacteriota > Vampirovibrionia > Gastranaerophilales > Gastranaerophilaceae > RUG841. Next base: position 6,049 of record CANQLA010000076.1, read on the forward strand.
GCGTTGATATCAAAGAAATCCACACCTTTTTTTAACAAAGCGGCAGAAGCCTTTGCGACAGTATTTGGTATATCATTAAATTTACCGTCAAAAAAGACTTTTGCACCATGTTTTTTTACCATGGACACTGCATCCATACCGGCAGAAAAAGCAAGTTGCAGACCGATTTTAAAAAAGCCGACATAATCTTTTAGCATAATAACATATTTTTCGGCATCTTCCAATGATTCAAAATCTAAAGCAAGAACTATTCTGTCTTTTGCAAAAATTGGTTTTTTAACTGACATATAAACACCTCGATATCTAATAAAAAACATGTTAGCACAACATGCCAACATGTTTCAATAATTATAAATTAAAATTAAAACAATAATTATGCAAATTCATTTGCAAATTCTTTAGCTAAGACACAAGCTTTTTCATAAGCAAATTCATCATTTTCTGCAATAAAAGAATTTAAAGCATTGTCAAAGAACTTATCGCATTTTTCAAGAAATTCAGGCGGTTGTTTCAAACAGAATTCAATATCAGATTGAATATTATCCGACATTAATACTTGAGATTTTCCCAGGACACCCGTATCAGGTACAAAATCACGAAGTCCTTGTTCATTTATATTTTTTTGTTGAACTTCAATTTTATTAGAATTTGATAAAATATTATTTGTTGTTATATGCGGTATATTACTGTTAATTTCATTCATTATAATTCTCATCTCCGTGTTTAACTTACATACGGCAGAAAACGTAGTAAAGAAATTTTTTGTTAGTATAGAGAGGATTTTGAGAGCAGGAAAAAGACAGGAATCCGAACAAGGAACAATGAAGGCACTTTTCGAGGTTTACATTTTGTAACAATAATGTATAAAAAAAGGGGGTTTACAAGGAAAAGATTTTACATTAAGATAATAATAATACGGAAATAGTAAGGAAGAGTGCCGGAGCGGTTGATCGGGCCGGTCTTGAAAACCGTTGAACCCGCAAGGGTTCCGTGGGTTCGAATCCCACCTCTTCCTCCATTGAAAAGATTTAAAGCGGTTGTTCTTTAGGTTTTTTGTTTGTTATTGTATTTTTAAAGTCCATTTTGATTAAGACTTGTCATTCTAAGGCTTGCCGAAGAATCTGTTTATATTTGAATTTCAGCGGTCGGAAGCGAATTGCGTTTCTTAGTTTCAAAGTGGACGAAAACGGACTTTCTTTGGTTTTAAAAAGACTTTATTTGTTGGAAATATTTCTTTTTGTACCCTACAACTGTTGGATTAAAATCTAATAACAAATTTTTTAATCTTGTCAGGCACAGCCTGACCTACAAACTTAAACCAGACATTTTGCACAAAGTTAAAACTTTGGCAAAATAAATTAAGATAAATTTAAGGCTTGGGTTAAAAACCATAATTATAGGCAAATTAAAATTCAATTCTTTCTATTGATTCAATATATTCTTCAAAAGGTTGAGGATGTATGGAATTTTTTACCCAGTTATAATATTGTGATTTTGCTGTTTCTACATTTCCTGATTTATAATCAAGGTATATTTTTGTTTTTTTATACATCCCCAATCCACAATTCTTATCAAGCGAATCTTTGTATTTTTCTAAATATTCATATGCCTTACCAAATTGTTTCAGTCCTGCATAAATCTTTGTATAGTACATATATTTTCTTGTATTATCTATGTAGTCAACGTTATCTATAGTTTCAAGTGCTGTTTGATAATCTTTTTTAGCAATATATACAGAAACTCTAAGAGGATTATTTTTTTTCGTTCTTTTTTCTATTTTCTCAAGTACATTTATAAGTTCGTCATATTTTTCAAAATATAGAAATATGTCCAAATCTCTTTCTGAATAACCAACAATTTCACCTTCCATATTTTTATATTTAACATATTCATCTGCTTGTTGTTTAAATTCAGTTGATTTATAATAATCCAAATTATGAAAACTATATAAAGAATGTTTAGCAATAAAATATGCTGATTCACGAGCCATAACAGCTTTTACAGGTAATAAAACGGTATTATTAGCAATATATTTAGCATCTTCAAATACTGCATTTATATCTGATGGTTTCTTTATAAGCTTGTGACAAGGATACGAAAGATAAATAAAAGGAGTTAATATCAGTATGGAAATAAACAATTTTTTAAATACGTACTTATCTTTTGTTTTAATAAAATAAATCAATGATGATATAAATATAACAGGAAGTATTATAATACTTGATTTGATAATAATAATACAATTATTAACTAATAAATCAGATATATTTTTATAAATTATTTCTAATAGTGTTAACTTATAAAATGATGAAGAAAATCCATACAAATCACGGTTTATTATAATATATGAAAAGTAAATAAATACTACAAATAATACAAAAAGTGAAATCGAAAATGCTTTATTTGTAAATTTTTTACAGAAAAATATCTTCGCTATTATTACAATTAAAATAGGTATAATCGAACTAAAAAAAGTTAATAAAAGATAATTATGTAATATGTTGCGAAACATATTCAAAAATGGCTGGAACATTATTCCTCTTTCTTAATTTTATATTATATAAAATTCATCTTTTTATCAAATAAATTATAAATTATTAAAATGATTATTAAGTATATTACAATATATAATATAACTTTTTCAGCCTATCTGCTTTGTTCTTCTGAGAGAATGAAATATCCGAAAGATTTAAAAATAGATTTTCACCACTGAAATGTTGATGACATGGTCAGTATGACTAATCTCCAGCAGAAATCATATGTCTGCAATCTTGAATATCATTAAATGATGTTTTTATATTTTGTTTTATTATAC
>CANQLA010000077.1 GCA_947624605.1 Candidatus Gastranaerophilales bacterium
TACAATTATCTTGTGTAGTTCAGGAAAATTTTCCTGATAAACATACATTCCCGCTATAGGATTGTTTGGTTTAAATTGATTTAATGATATTCCTTGTGCCATATTTATATCTCCTTATACTTTAAACATTTCTTCACCGGCTTTTAGTCTGTCTTCTCTTGAAACATATGTTGTTTCTTCTTTTGCCTCCTGTGCTGCGTTATACACTTCGTTCATTCTTGTAAAATAATCTGTCTTAGAGTTGTTGACATCCTTTTGCATTTCTTCTTTGTGTTCTTTAACTTTTTCTTTGTCTTCCTCTGATTCGTTGTCAACAACAGAGTTGTCCGCCGTTTTTGCTTCAGATTCGTTATATCCGATTCTTTCAATTTTGCCGATAATTGTTCTCCAAACTTCTTCATCAACTTTGCCTTTGAGGATTCCGCCTACTTCGTCAATAAGTTTTCGTTTATCGACTTTTTCATTGTCAACTTCTCTTTTTTTGTCTTTTTCCATTTCGTCTCCTTTGCTATTTTCTATTTTATTATTTGCTATTGCCATACCAATTATTGACTTTAACATCTCTTTGATTTCTTCCATTTGCTTCCTCCTATATTAATCTTTTTATTTGTATGCAAAAATTACACACTCCTTTAAGTGTGTTTTTAAAATTGACAAAATTCTTAAAATTATTTCCACTACAAAAAACGAACGTTTAAAAACAATGCCGACATTAAAACTTTAACAAAATACTTTTATTTTTTCATTTCTTCTTTTGTGTGTTGTTCAACTTCATTTTTTCTTTTTTCGTAATCTTCTTCTGTCAAGCAATACCCTATTCCATTACCTTCAATCCAAGTAATTTCAAAATCTTTATTATTATCTTTATTGTTAGTTATATTATTTTTGCAATTCATATTTAAAATCCCCATCATTGCATTAAACAAACGCAATTGTTTTGCTTCTTTATTGTTTAGTTTAAAGTGTGTATTGATTTCATCTAAAACCATTTTAGCATATTTGCTTGGATTTTTTAAGAGGGTGGCTTGTGCAAAGCATTCAGCAACGAATTCATCCTTATTGGTTCTGGCATATTTTGAAATATAATCTTTATTTTGAATGTCGTTTTCACCGATATTATTCAAATATTCGGACTTTATCTCTTTTATTCTATTCCAAAAGTCTTTTTTATCTGAACCTGCGGTAATAATATGACCTAATTCATGGGTTAACACACTTGTTAATACATCTGTGTCGGTACGTGTCAACCATCCTGTTTCAACCGATTTATTGAAATTTTTCATGCCATTTTCTTTAAATATCGAGCTATCAAGTGATAAAGTACGAGTATCTTGAGACAAAATTGCGACACCTAAACAACCTCCGCCGATAGAACAAACATTTAAACCTTTTAAGGGAGGCTTCACTTGAAATGTATCTAAAATATTATTAACCCTATTTTTCAGAAAGTCTTTTTGGCTAATTGAAATATCTGCCCTTGTACGTTCAAATTCGTATGCTACATTGCCATTAAATTTTTCTTTTGTTATTTTTTCGTGAAAATCAAAAGCAGCTCCGCCTTGAGGTATCCAACCAGGGATAAAAACAACTAACGGTTTACCATCTTCATCTAGTTTATATTTTAATGTAACCCAACCATTATTAACAGAATTTGAATATAAAACTTCTTCCAGTGCCTGATAAAAAACATCTATAAATTGATTAGAAAAGTTTATTTTAGAATTAAACACAATATTTGCCCTCTCGTAACGGGGATTATCGACTAATGCAAGGTGAGTGAAAACTCCGTCCAAAAACTCCATATCATAAGAAATATTGTTTTCGCTTCCGCCCTCGTCATCTGCTTTTAATACCTCATAAGAACAAGATACGCTCCAGCCTTGCTCTGTTATTAAATTCTGTGCGGTTTCATCCCAAATGACACCTTCGCACCAATACCAACCGTCTTTTTCATCAAACCAAACATTTGAAACTACTCCGACACGCTCATCATCTGCATTATCTTTGTTTAAATCTTTATGATTTATGATAACAGGCACTCCAACCATTGTATTAATGAACTTATCAAATGTTTCTTTCGTTATTAATACATTTCCGAACTGTCCCGGATAACCCGCTATTCCGGGCTGTATAAAACGACTTTTAAAGTGCCTGCCTCTACCCGAAACGTCTGTATCTCCAAGTGTTATTATTGCGTTGTTTACTGTTCTGTACAGCATTTCTTATTCTTCCTAAAATTGTCTTTTGGTTTTGAACGGTTCTTAAACGTTCGACAACTTCATCTAGTGTCGGTACAACTACCAGCATATGGCATAAGCAATTCCAAATTTGACGGGGTAAGCCTTTTTCTCCAAGTTTTTCATCAATTATCGGAGGAGCATTAAAGTAAAAAACTTTTCCATAATATTCTTCATGGAGTTTTCTTTTTTCTCTTGCACTGCTTCTACCCCATACGAAGCGATTGCTTCCTAGTTTTTCATATTGGGTTTTCTTTATAACCGATCCTGCAAGATGGCTTTCGTTCTTTGCTAAAAATGCAGCTTTGTTTTTTGCTATATCCCAGCGTTTCTCAAAATATTCTTGTATTTGCGGTTGACGATAACCTTTTTGCACCATTTCAAGAACATCCTCTCGCATTTTAATAATGTTTTTTGTTTCCCACTTCTTTACCCAATATTGCATATTGTAAGTATAGTCTTCAGCAATTTTTTTGCCTTGTTCATCAAGTGCTACATCATTTATTTCATATTTGGGAGCATTGTCAAAAGCTTTTTTACTCAAATCTTCCAGCTGTTGTTTTAACTCTTGTGTATCTTTGCCTCGCTTTTCAGAATCTTTTATAGCTTTGTTTAAATCTTTTGCTTTCTTTTCGTGCTTATCCCAATAAGCTTGAATATCTTTTACTTTCTGTTCGGGAATATCTGTTGTTTTAGGGCTTACAATACCGAGTTCTATTACGGGGATTTCCTTTTTAACAGCCGATTTGACAATATCTCGTTCAAGTGTTTTGAACATTTCTTTTGCGGCAGTTTCAATGTACGGGTTTAAATCAGCAGCCGATAAATCCAAGCTGTTTATAAAATCTTTTATCGCTAAAAGTTTTGCACCTGTTTTTATTCTTGCTATTGCAAAAGCTTGTGTGTATTCTACAGGTATTAAGCCTTCTTTGATAAAATATGCTCCGTCTTTATACTTTGCTCCCATTTTTTCTAAGGTAGAACTTATTGCATTTGAAAATCTATCCTTGGTCCTGAATGCTCCTGATTCATAATAAATTCTCCCGGATTGAATTGCGTTGATTAATCCTTCTTTACTGTTGTTCACAATAGAATTGAAAACTGAGTTATTATAGTTTATAATAACTATTGAGTCGGTTTCAAGATTGGAAAGGGAGCCAACCTTTGAGGCTTTGTCCTCAATGTCAATGAGGAATTTCCCGCCCTCGTTATCGACTCTTTTTATTGCTTTTTTTAATTTTTCTAATAAAGATTTATCTCTTAATTTGTAGAAATTTACAATCTCGTAATTGTCTTTTGTCTCCGACAGTTCAATTAAAACTTGTAAATTGCTATGAAGTTGATTTGTTTATAAATTCTCTCAAAAGTCCGATTTGACTTTTGACATTATACTTTATATAATATTTACTTAATTTCTGCTCATTTCGGCGGATGGACAAATTAAACGTTTTTGAAATATATCAAAATAAAAGAGACCATGATGTCAATCCATTCAATTATATAGATAAAAATAAATACTAACCCTTATCCTCATAAAGTTTATCTATTTCATCTGAATATTTTTGTATCATTTTGTCTTTACTCATCGCATATTGTGAAATTTGTTGAAGTTTATATGTATTCACATTATTATCTTTAAAATATCTATATAAAAATTCGCCGGATGAGTTTGAATTATCAGTACCAAATGGAACATATTTTTCGTGTAAATATTTTTCTTGAGTAACTTTCATTAATTTTACATATAAAAATAAATCCATTTCATAAATAGGAACTTCGGGAATAAAAGACCAATAAAGCTCTCTATCATATTTAATTTTTAATTTGTTATAACCTTTTTCAACATCATTAAAATATTTGTCAATTTCTTTAATAGCTTTTGGATATTCTTCATCAATAATCCGTTCCATATCAGCTTTGTATTGTTTGCTCAGATGCTTAGGTATAGGTTTATATTCCGCAAAGGCACTTAAAGCAAAAGTTACAAAGACAACAAATAATAACACAACATTTCTAATCGTTTTCATATTCACATTATATCAAATTTTATAAGGATTAAAAATCCCCTCTATGCAAATACAAACAAAATTTAATCAATTAAATAATAATCCCGATTTGACAACAATTATAAAATCAGCCCTGCAAAAGAACTTGCTTAAGTTTTAATGTATGAGTCTGTATTTTGGGTTTTAACTTAACAACAATAAATACAAAAATAAAAACAATGATAAATAAACAAACAAATAAATAAATAAAAAATGTCGCATAAATATAAATTTATAATAAAATAAAAATGTTGGGTAACACTTTGCTAACTCAACATACAAACTGTTTAAACCCCGGCACATAAAATAAACATAATAATAAAAATAGCCGTGAGTATTGAATTTCTTATATCAATTCTTTTCATTTGCTTACATTTCTTTAAGATAAGTTTTTTCATATCAAGATTTTCATCAAGATAAGAATTTGAATAATTGACAAACTCAATAGGAACAATAATTTCATTCTTATTATTTATTACTCCGTATTTTCCGTCCTTTTTAACAATAAATAAATCGGTAGGTTTTTGTTTTGAATATTTTATATATAATTTTCCATTTTTAAAAGTATCAAATTTTTCCTGCGTATTTCCGCCAATCGGGTATATTGCATCATAAATAAATGGGACCAGAACATTATCATCTTTATCTATTATCCCATATTTGTTTTTAAAATCTTGAGCGATTATATCTTGTACTGAAATAAAGGATATGTTAATTCCTCTTGATTTATTAATAAAAGAATTGCTGTCCGCAAAATAAAAATGCTTATATTTATTTTTAATTGTTTTTACTATTTTACCTTTTTCATAAATATATAAATCATAACCACTAAAGTCATTTCTGCTTTGCTGTTTTTGTACAAGAGCGTTCAACGGATAGTTTTCCAAACATAATGAAAATAAATTACACAGATAAGTATAATAATAATTGAGATATTCAAAAGTAAACAATTCCGCTTGCTGAAAATACTTCTCAGGGAGACGATATCCGTATTTTGAATACCAATTAACTTCCGGCTGTATTTTTATATCATTATAAGTAACTATAAGTTTTCCGTCATTTACTTTAACTTCTTCATCAATAATTGCTGGTAAATCCCATTCATAGCCATTTATATTGTATGAAACTCCAAGTAATCTCGATATAATTGAATTATCATCATTTTCTGCATAATCAGAATAATATGTAGGCAGTATAATATCAATATAATCACCAAATACATTAATATATCCCGTATTTTTCTCCCGTTTTTCAGATGTTTTATATTTAAGTTTTCCGAGTTTAGGATAATTTTTAAAAATTATATTTTGATTTTGATTATTTAATTCATAATATTTTAACAAAAAATCAGAAAAAGAATTCTTTAAACTGTACAAAAAATAATAATCCCCTCTAGAGTCATCCCTTTCACCAAATATTACAGTTTCTCCGTTATAATTAATTTTTTTGAATTTTTTATAATATTTACCTATTCCCGAAACAATTTTTTTTGTATTTTTATCTAAAAGCTGATATTTTTTTATATTTGTAATGTATTCAGTTTGAAGATTTGTACCTTTGATATCTCTATATTTACATTGAGCAAAACACATATTACCTATAATTATTACAACAGCTAATATATATATAAGGTTTCATATTTGTTTTATACTTTTTCATAAATCACACAAGCTTAATTTTAGCACATTATTAACCTATTTGTATATACATAGAAAAGTATTTTTAACAATGTTTTTACAAAGATTTTCACCTGCTTTATCTGTTATTTTTCTTATAGAATAGAGATTGCTGAATTTTTAATATATGTCACAATAAAAATATACTAAATTTTTTTGGAGTAAATTATGACACAATTTACAATACCTTGGGATAGAACTTTTGATAAGAATAAAAAATACATTTGGATTTCTGAAATTGGCGAAAATACTTGTGATGAATGCAAAAGTCTTGACGGAAAGATTTTTTCTGGAGATAACATCCCACTCCGCCCTCATCCAAATTGCAAATGTCAGGTTGAAGAACAAGAAAGTAAAGAAAGTGAAAATATAAAATATATTAATAACCAAATTCATACTGTATATAAATATCTTGATAAATGCTCAAAAATACATTCACAAATAAATTCAACTAAGAATGAACAAGCGTAAAAGGCAGAGTAGGATATAAATTACAGGAATATAAAGATGTGATTCCGTTTTATGTTATATTAATTGTAAAAATACCAAAATCAGTTTGGAACAATTATAAAATATAACTAAAATACTAAAAATAGTTAAAGGTCAACAAATGAATAAAAATAATCAAATTATACATAAATTGTATTTCGTACTATATAATTTATTTTTTCATTCATCTTTAAGTTACTTTATAGCTTCTATAGTTATTTTGGTTATCTCAATATATTTCGATCCTTTATCTATGACTAGTGGTTTGTCGAAAAATTGTAATTTGGATATTTGTGACGAAACAGCTCTTCAATCGTGTTTTCTTTTAGGGTTATTATATTCAATTGTTTTTTTTATAGTGAAATTTATTTCTTTACCTCTTATATACAAACATACAGAAAATAATTTTTTCAAAGATTTTTTAGAAAAATTAGCATCTGAAAAAACTAAAAACAAGATAATTATTTTATTAAAAATATTACTGTTTGATGCTGTTATGGCAATATTTTCTATTATCATAATGCTTGCCGTAATAATAATATTTATTCATGAAACCAATATCCGTGAAAATATAATTTTTTGTACAAATATGCATTTTGTATTTTGGATATTTTCTTTAGGCGGAGTATTGCCTTGTTATTTGTTTTTTCTATTATGGCATAAGTTTTTCAACAAAAAAGTAAAAAAACTAAATATCCCGTAGGGTAGACTTTTGAAGCAGGTCTATCACCAACTCTTGAAATAATTCAATTTTAATGTACTGTCACACATGGAATGCTTTTTTTGCACGGATAGCCTGACAAATAAAATACAAAATATTGCAAAAATAATGAAGAAACCATAAAATTAATTTATGAATTATAAGGATATATAATTATCGGAATTGTTTATGAACAAACAGATACATCCAGACCATTTTCACACCAAGATAGAGAATGGAGTGCATTTTAAAATTTCAAGGAGTAAAAAATAATGACGGATATGAACAAAGAAAATGATAATCATTATGAAGAAAAACAAGATGATAAATCGTATCAAGATAATAAAAAGAATATTTCATTTGTCAGGCTGTGCCTGACCTACGGGCTTCAAAAAATTTTAATTATTATCATATTCTGTATTTTTTGTATAACAATTATAATTAATATATGTATATCTAATTCAAAAATACAGATACAAAATATACCCAATATTTATCAGGAAATTTTAAAATTATCCGATATTCAAAAAAATGATATATTTTTATTGTTTGATAAAAGAACAGGTGCAAATACAAAAAACTATAGTAGATCTTTAGAAAACTTTTTAGATTCCAATTGTATGAGCAAAAATACAAACTCTCCTTTTGCATATAAAATTTCAAAGAATGATTTTTTAATATGTGACACAGAAAATCGAAAAGTGAACGGAAATTGTGTTCATTATTCAAAAAAAGAAAATATAGTACAAAAAATATATAATTATACTATTTCTAACAATAGTATAATTTCTAAATTAAATGAAGATATAACTTTAATATGGGACAGAAATAATAAAAGTCTTTATGAGTATTCACAAAAGAATGATTCCTTAAAAGAAAAACATAATTTATTAAATAAATGCTTCAATGAAACAACTTATTTCTTTAATTGTTTTGATGGCAAAACTATTTTTACATTAAATTATGATAATAGTTATTGTTGGATTAATTACAAAGATAATAAATTATTAAAATATGGCAAAATCAATAAAGATCATTTCAGTGTAATAGCGAATAATGACAATGTTTATATAATAGGCGGAACTTATGATTTGAATGGAGTTTATTATCGAATAGACAATGAAATTATTGAATGCAATAAAGATTCTAAAGACTGTATTTTAAAAGGACACCTAAATAAAAATCGTTCAGACAGTAAAGTTCTCCTAATAGACGACAAAAAATTATTAATTATTGGTGGAGAAGAAACTCATTTATTTACAAACTCAGTTCCTAAAAAATTAAATTTTGAAATATATTATACAAATGATAATATTGCAAAAGAATTTAAAACAAAATTGCCTTATGAAAATGATTTTATAATTTTTGAAAATGAAAATAAATGTTTTTTATTTTTTGAACAAGGTAACAATAAAAAACAAATGTATTATATACAAACTATTAATTTATAAGAGAATTATATGAATTTACATTATGTGACATATTTTATTTAAAATTTCTTTGTAGTGAGTAGATACACTTTGCAAAGAGCCGTATTTTTCTTTTTTCTTGGGGTACACACCCTTTTTTTTCTCAGACAAAAATAAAAAAGAATAGGTACAAAAACGAATTTAAAAGATGAAAATTAAAATTATTCAGAAATATATGCAGCATTTCTTTGACCGCAAAGAAACGTTGCACAAAGAAACTCTCTCGCAAAAATT
>CANQLA010000078.1 GCA_947624605.1 Candidatus Gastranaerophilales bacterium
TAAAAATAAATTATTTGCAAATTTATATGGAAAACCTGTGATTCAATATTCAACTGATTTATTTACCAAAATGGGATTTGACATAGTTATTCCCGTAAACATAGAATTTATAACGGAAATGAAAAAAATATTTTCGCAATATCGGAACGTAAAAATCATTCAAGGGGGTGCTACAAGACAAAAGTCGGTATATAAAGGATTAGTAGAATTGCAAAATTGTGATTATGTTATCATTCACGATGGTGCAAGACCTTTGATAACACAAGATATTGTTGAAAAATGTATAAATAGAGTCTTTGAAAAAAAAGCGGTAATAACTGCTGTTAAAACTACAGACACAATTAAAACGGCAGATATTTCTCAAAAGATACTATCCACTCCAAACAGAGATAATTTAATTAATGTTCAGACACCACAAATATTTGATTATAATTTAATTTTAGAAGCTCATAAGCAAAACGCGGATAAATCTCTGACTGATGATGCTTGTCTTGTTGAAAAGTCAGGTCATGCGGTATATTATATTGAAGGGAAATATTCCAATATAAAAATAACAAATCCGATAGATTTGGACTATGCAAAATTATTAATGGAAAAAATATAAATTTAATAAATCAAAGAGGCTTGTATGAAAAAAAAATTGTTAGTAATATTGATTGCAGCTGCAGTTTCACTTGGTACAAAAGCAGAAACGGTTAAAGAAAATGAATTTTCAAACGGAAACTACCAATCAATATTCTATGTAAATGATATACATGGACAATTAGGAACAATGTACAGAATTAACAATGCTTCAACTCAATTTGATGCAATCATGAGTAATACCGATAATGTTGACTATTTTAAATTTTCAGCGGGAGATATTTTTATAGGTTCGGATGAAAACTCAAGTAAGGCAACCGTGACATTTCTAAATGCAACAGAAATTGAAGCAACGGCAATAGGAAATCATGAATTTGATATGGGAGCATCTAAACTTTCAAAAGTATTGAAAGATGTAAAAGCACATAAAATTGCGGCAAATGCATATATACCTTCAAACAATCCTTTAAAAAAGCAAATAATAAAATCCATTATTATAACAGGAGCAACAGGTGAAAGATATGGAATTATAGGAGCACAATCTCCAACTTTAATTGAGAGGATGAAGGATAAATCACTTTTTGAAGGTATAAAAATATCAGGTGGTACTCTTGCATATAAACAACTTCAAGAAGAAGTTAATAAACTTGAAAAGCAAGGAATAAAAAGAATTGTTGTTTTATCTCATTCAGGTTATGAAGAAGAAAAATGTATAGCAAAAAATGTTACAGGAATTGATATTATTATTGGAGGACATTCTCACGATTTAATTTTTGATATTACAGAAGGAGTTAATTTACTTTATTCTCCGAAAGGAGAACCTGTTATTATTACCCAAGCGGGAAGAGATGGAAAAAATTTCGGAATACTAAACATAGAATATGATAAAAACGGAATAGTAACAAAAGCACAAAATAATGTATATACAACAAATAAATTTAACAAAGGTATGTTAATGACAACGGCAATAAATGTTGTACTCGGACAATCTCCCGTCCTTGGCAAAATAGAGTATGTTGAAACTTTAACGGACAGAATGAATGTTGAAGAAAATCCTTATGCTGATGTTTTTTTAGACATAGTAAAAAAAGAAACAGGAGCGGATATTGTACTTATGAACTCTGCAAATTTCAGAGGTTCATTGGATAAAGGAGATTTCACGATTAGAGATATAAATGGAATTTTCCCGTTTAAAAATTCTATGTGTATTGTTGAGCTTTCGGAAAAAAATCTTATTGAAGCATTAAATCATGGAGGTTCTTCTCTTTTGGCACCTGATTTGAAACCTTCATTTATACAAGTTTCAGGTATAAAGTACACTCTTTCCAAGGAAGGTAAAGTTATAAAAGCTTCTGTTATTGGTAAAAACGGACAAATAACAGAATTAAACGTTAAAAATCCATCCGATACTAAAATGTTTAAAGCAGCTTATGATGATTACCTTTTAAACGGAGGGGACAATTTTATTTCTTTAAAAGGTTCAAAAATTATAAAAAAATATAATTATGATAAAGATGAAATATCAATCAGGTATTTTCAAAAGAACCCAAATGCCAATTCACTGGTTATAAAAAAAGACGGTCGAATTAACATTGAAAAATAAATAATTTTTTTGTAAATTTAATCTTTATACAAAGATTTGAAAGAATTTATACTAATCTTTATACTCATCCGGAATGTACTTTTGCCAGTCTTTATCCAATTTTCTGATAAATTTATGTGCATCCAGTACATCATCGGTGGAAATCGGCTCCGGTAAGTTTTTTATTTCAAGCGGAATTTTATTATTATCTTTATCCTTAATTTTAATAGAATCCATACCTAAAATTGCTATTCCAAAAGATTTTTGACAATTTTGGCATATTACTTGTAAAACAAAAAGCCTTTCTTCCTCTCTCAACACATATATTGAATCTTCATCAAAATCGTGACCGCAATTTGAGCAACACAAATTTGAAAATAATTTTTTGAAATCTAATTTATTCATAATTCCCTCTTTTTATATCATTATACTTATATTTTATAAAAAACCTATATTTTTTATAAAAAATTATTATAAGAGTTTAAAAATCTTCAAAAAGGGTATTATAATAATGTTGAGGATAATAGAAGGTTATTGGTTATGGAGTTTACAAACATTTTAAATCTCGTTATTTTTGGCATGATTGTTTACATTGGACTTATTGTAATCCCTTCAATTATGGAAAATAAAGAGGTATAAATTAAAAAATTTGTCATAATGATTTTTTACAAAGAGTTATTGACCTGTTTCGTAATTGATTTTTATTCTATATCAGATGTACAAAACGGGCATTTAACCGCGTGAATATTGATTGAGGAAAAACATTTAGGACAAGTTTTTGTAGTGGCTTCTTCGGTTTTTTCTTCTTCTTTTATAGCGATGGATTTTAATTTATTAATGAGTTTTATCATAAGAAAAACGGAGAAAACAACTATAGAAAAACTGATAATGGTATTAATAAATAAACCATAGTTTATAGTAACGGCACCTGCTGCTTTTGCTTCCGCAAGAGAAGAAAATTTGCCGTAATCCGTAAATGGTAGTACTATATATAAATCTGTAAAATCCACTTTTCCAAGCAGCCATCCTAAAGGCGGCATTATTATATCCTTTACCAAAGAATCGACAATTTTGCCGAAAGCACCGCCGATTATTATACCGACTGCCATATCCATTACGTTTCCTCTTAAAGCAAAAGTTTTTAATTCATTTAATATTTCTTTTATTTTTTCCACAAAAATTCTCCTTTTTTAAAACTTTTATTATTGTATAAAAATTAACTATTTATTTCAAGTCATTCTTTTTCCATCCAAATAGTCTTATCTTTTCCGTCTTTAAAAACAATACCTGCTTTATCCATTGAAGTTCTTATTTTATCAGCCAAATCCCAATTTTTCTCAGCTCTTGCTTTTGCTCTGATTTCAATAATTTTATTAATCAAATTATCATTGTTATTAATATCTTTTGAAAGAAAATCAAGGTCATTAATTATTGTTCTTATTCTTTCATTTAATTCGGCTTCACTTATTTTAACTTTTTTACAGGTAAAGCCCAAAGTTTGCATTAACAATTTTAAGGTTCCCGCATATTTTCCTGCTGATATTTTGTCATTTTGATTTTTAGCGGAATTTGCTTTTGAAACTAAGTCAAATAAAACAGATAATGCTACGGATGTATTCAAATCATTATCCATAGCAGTTTTAAAGTTTTCAACTTCAATGGATTTTTCATCTGAGGAAATATTGTCAGCTCCTGCAAATTCAGACACCTCATCCAAAGTTGTTTGAATTCTTTTAAAACCTGCCTTGGCACTGTTTAAAGCCTCTTCATTAAATTCTACCGGCATTCGATAGTGATTTGTCAAAATAAAAAATCTTATTGTATCAGATTGATAATGTTCTAAAAGTTTGTTAATTGTTACAAAATTATTTAATGATTTTGACATTTTTTCTTTGTTAATAGTAACAAATCCATTATGAAGCCAATATTTAACGAACTGTTTTCCGCCGGCACATTCGGATTGAGCTATTTCATTTTCATGATGCGGAAAAATCAAATCAGCTCCGCCTGCGTGAATATCTATTTGTTCCCCCAAATATTTTTTACTCATTGCAGAACATTCTATATGCCATCCGGGTCTGCCTTTTCCCCAGGGTGAATTAAAACCGTTGATTTCATCTTTTTTCCAAAGTGCAAAATCTAAAGCATCTTCTTTTTTGCTTGAAGTTTCAACTCTTGCACCTGCTTCAAGGTCATCTATAGGTTGTTTACTTAATTTACCGTATTCTTTAAAATTTTTTACTCTGAAATAAACATCTCCTTCAGCTTCATATGCAAAACCTTTTGAAATAAGCTGTTTTATAAGGGCTATCATTTCTCCTGTCGTTTTTGTTGCTCGGGGTTCAAAATCCGGTTTTAATGTATTTAAATTTTGCATTGCTTCTGCAAAAATTTTATAGTATCTGTTTGAAATCTCTTCTGCTGAAGAACCTTCTTTCACAGCTTTTGCAAGAATTTTATCATCCACATCAGTTATATTTCTGCAATATTTAACATCATAACCCAAAAATTTGAGATATCTGTATAATACATCCCACGTAATGTAACATCTTGCATGTCCAAGGTGAGGATAATCATATACAGTTGGACCGCAAACATACATCGTAACCGTATTATCCTTAAGCGGTATAAATTCTTCCGTATTATCCGACAGTGTATTATGTAATTTCAACATTTTTACCTCACTTTTCCGAACTATTATAACTTAATAAAAAAACTCAATCAATTTTTATATATAAACATCTTTGATGAGATTTTTAAAAGTTTTTTCATCTAAAGCCAAAAAAGCTTCTGCATTTTTTACATTAGGCATTAATGCACGATATTCGCTCATTCCTACAGAAGCCGGTAAATAATTACGGAGAGCCATTTGCGATTTATGTGCTTCCAACATCTTTGTTTTTATTGAAATCGTTTCCGAAATATCTACAAATCTGTTTGGCAAAGCTAAAGCTGACCATACTTCATAAAATATAATTTGAATATTTTCTTTATGCTCCTTATTTTCCAACAGTTTTTTTACTAATATTGATACTGCTTTATGGTCTTTATGCAAGTCAATCAAATTAGGTAAAAATATGTAATCGTATTCTTTTATATCAATTTTAAAAAGTTTATCATAACCTGCTATAACATCCCTGTCATCAATTCCTAAAACTTTTGCTGATTTTACATTTGCAATTTGCATTGCATTTAAAAACTCCTGTTCTCTTACTTTTGCAGCTTCATTGGGAGAAAGCGTCTTTAATCCTTTTATGCCGTTTGTAAGACAAATTACATCAAAATTTTCCGCATATTTTGCTAATGTTCCGCCCGCACCTATACTCTCATCATCTGCGTGCGGTGCCAATAACAATGCTCTGTCTGTTTTTTGCATTATTAGAGGCGTCTGTTTTGTATTTACGGAAAGATAAAATTTATAAATTTTCGGCAATAATCTGTTAAATACAAAATTCTTAATATTCATTTATATACCTCTTTGAATGTTTTGCACCAAATATTATTTTGCAAACTTTTTAGCTATTTTTAATATTAGCAGTTTTCTCTTTAATAAAAATCTAAGGTCGGACGAGATATATGCTTATCAAAACCCATTTTTTTTATATATTTTTCTTCTTCTTTTAAACGTTTCTGTCTTTGTTTATCAGTTTCTTCAGGACAAGAATTTTTAATTACATCATTTAATACAACCCAACTTGATAAAAATATAGGATCTTTTAAAACTTCAACCAGCTTGTCGTGTTCAGGATGATTTTCATTAAAAATAGCATATTTTTCAACATTTCTGGACATTTCAGAAGATTCCCAACTTCTAAGTTCCCAAAAACTTGCTGAAATATTTAATTCTTTGGCTAATTTTGCTACATCTGCCATATCCTGATAGTTTAAGGAAGAAACTACGTAATTTAAAGTAACATTACCGATAAAACCTTTTGCCTGCTGCTCGGCCGCCCATTTTACATTCCTCATTACGCGGTCAAAATCTCCGCCTCTTACAATTTCAATAACCTATCAATCTTATTTTGTAATCCTAATTTATTTATATGCTCTTCATCACAAAACATACCGTTGGAATATATACAAAAATTTAAGTCGGGATATTTTTCAGTTGCCATTTTAATCAATTTTTGTGCATGCTTACTTACAAAAACTTCTCCTAAAGAACAAGGATGAAGTAATTTTGCATTTTTTAACATCGGTATAAATGTATCATCAAGCAATGAATCTAATTTTTCTACCACTTCTTTATTATTGCAATCAACCTTATCACGACACATAATACATTTTAAATTACAAGAATGATCAATTGCAAAATTTACGGTTAAAGGATAAGGAGATTCAACACTGACTTCTTCGGGATTATTCGTATAATACGAAAGTGATCCGTCAGTTTCACACATTGTTAAATCACACCAGGTATATTTACCGTCTAAAACATCTTGTCTGAATGCTTTTGCTTTTTCTCCGTTCCATATTTCATCAAAACTTTGTTTATATATATTTCCAAAACTGTATTTATTTACCAAAAACGGACACCAACAGCAAGACGTTTCTCCACTGTCATATACTTCTATCGAACGAAAAGGATGTAAACAAATTTGTTTTTTTGACATAAAACCCGATAATTCTTGTTACAATTATATTTAAATAGTACAAAACGTTATTGATATTGTCAATTATGTAATAATAAATTTGACATTAAAACAGTTGAATGATAGACTGTTTCATAACTTGGAATAGTTTTATGGATTTTGAACAGGCTAAATTAAAAAAACAAGAAAAAAAATATATTTGTCCGACTCCTTTTGAATTTGTTGAGATTCATCCCGACGGTGAAGTTTATCCCTGCCATTATGCATTAGAGTATAAGTATTCTATTGGTAATATTTTTAAAGAACCTGATTTTGAAAAAATTTGGAATGGTCCAAAATCACAGGAATTTAGACGTTCAATTCTCGAAAGAGATTATTGTCATTGTCATCCTGAACAATGCGGGGAACCAAAATGGTACGATGAATACCGAAGATTTAACAAAATTATGCCTAAATTTCCCGAAATTCTTGAAATAAACCCTGATTACGCTTGTAATGTAAGATGCATAATTTGTCGTGACAATTTTAATCATACCCAAAAAAAATTAATTAAAAAATGGGATGATAATGTTGACAAAATAGTTTTGCCCATGCTAAAAGATGCAAAAATTTTTTATACAAGCGGCGTAGGTGAAATCTTTGTAAGTCCAGTTACCGAAAGATTAATCAAGCGTGTTGCACAGGTTTATCCGAACATTAAATTTAATGTTTCATCAAATGGTATACTTTTTGACAAACAACACTGCGATAAACTCGGAATTACAGATAAATTAAGCGAAATTGATATTTCCATTCATGCAGCTACACAAGAAACTTACAACAAAATCGTCAGAAATGGTGATTTTTCTAAAGTTAAAAAAAATGTTCAATGGCTCGCCTCTAAATATAAAAAAGGCGAATTAGATTTTATGAGAATTAATTTCGTCGTTATGTCCATTAACTACAAAGAAATGAAACTGTTCCAAAAATGGGCTAATGAACTTGGTGTAGAAACAAGTTTCTGGGAATACCGCACCTGGGATGAAGGTTTATATGCAGAACAACATTATAAACAGCTTGCCATCTTTGATATTAATCACCCTGAACATCAAGATTTCTTGAAAGTTATACGGGATCCGATTTTTAAAAAAAATTGCTTTATGAACAGCATTGTCAAATGTGAGGGTGAAAATCCAACTAAAAAAAACAAAAGAGAAAAAATGGTTGAACATTTTGTTTTAACTGATGAACATAAAAAACTTGAATATAAATTCAAAAAAGATTTACCCAAAAAAATAAGACTTGATGCTTCAACTGTTTGTCAGCTTAAATGTCCCGAATGCTATATGGTTAAAAACGAAAAAAAAGTTAAATCTAAAGGCTGCAAACACGGTTTTTTAAAATTTGAAAATTTTAAAAAACTTGTGGATGAATATAAATTTTCTGTCATAGAACTTTCTAACAGCGGCGAAATATTTTTAAATCCAGATTTAGTTAAAATTATAAAATATGCTTTCCAAAAGAAAATTAAGCTTACTGCTGAAAACGGGGTTAATCTTAATAATCTTACCGATGAACAAGCTGATGCACTTGTAAAATATAAATTTAAATCTTTAACCGTCTCTATTGACGGTGCTTCACAAAGATCTTATAAAAAATACAGATTAAACGGAAATTTTAATACAGTCATTAATAATCTTAAAAAAATCATAAAATTTAAAAAGCTGTATAAATCTAATTTGCCCTATCTTGAATGGAAATTTATAATATTCGGTCATAATGAACACGAAATTGAAAAAGCAAAAAAAATGGCAAAAGATTTAGGTATAGCTATTGTTTTTGAAAGAGCCTGGAATGATGATTTTTCTCCGGTAAAAAATCAAAAAGATGCTGATGAAGCAACAGGCACAACCTGGAAAAGAGATTCTTTTGAAGAACAAATAGAAGAATTTGAAAACGGAAATATCGATTGGTTCGATTGTCAATATATGTGGGATCAACCACAAATTAATTGGGATGGCAGACTTTTGGGCTGCTGTGCTTTATATTGGGATGATTTTTCTACAGGTAGTTAC
>CANQLA010000079.1 GCA_947624605.1 Candidatus Gastranaerophilales bacterium
ATGCTCCTGATTACGATTTTTCAACTTGTCAAACAGTTTTTAAAAACGGTTCGCCCGAACTTATTAAAGACTATCGGTATATTTAGACAAAAAAATAATAACAAGAAGTCTAAAACCCTTGCTATTATTGATAAAAAATTTGCC
This sequence comes from Candidatus Gastranaerophilales bacterium, assembly GCA_947624605.1. GTDB lineage: Bacteria > Cyanobacteriota > Vampirovibrionia > Gastranaerophilales > Gastranaerophilaceae > RUG841. The sequence goes on from CANQLA010000079.1 coordinate 145, forward strand.
GCGTCTCGGAATCGAACCAAGGACACAGGGATTTTCAGTCCCTTGCTCTACCAACTGAGCTAACGCGGCTAAACCTATTTTTAACCTAGCATAAACTCTTCTTTTAGTCAAGTTTATATGACTTTTTATTATTTAAATTCCTTGTTACTTCTGCCACTCAGGTCTTAATACCTTATTTATTGAACAATTCTCACTATCAAAAATTGGGTTTGATGTTATCTCCTTAAATTCTTTATAATCTCTATGCGTCGGCTCAAATATTGCATTTTCTTCATAATATTTGTCAAAATTTGTGTGTCCCCATCTCCTATATTCCCAAAAGTTCGTCTTCGCACCTATGGATTCTGCAAATTCCTGAAATTTAATCATCTCTTTATAATTGTATGCACTAACTACAAAATTTAACCAAAAACATTCCAGCTTTCCTTCCCTCTTCATTTGCGATAAAAATTTAAGATTATTCATTACCTTTTCGTAATTACCGTTCCTTACTATTTTATTATATACTTCTTTTGAATATGCATGCATTGATACTTCTATTGAATTTAACCTCTTAATACCTAACTCTTCAAAATTTTCTCTGTCTGCATATATTCCGTTCGTTATTATATCTAACTTTATATGAGGGTACTTTGATGTTATCCTCTTCGTGATTTCCCTGCATATCTTACTTACAAAAAGCTCTCCCGCTCCATTTAAATATACAATCTCTGTATTCTTTAAAATTTTGTCTAATTCTTTCCTGAAAAATTCTTCATATCTTTTAACTATTTCTGCCTTATATTCGTTTCTGTCTCGACACATTATACACTTTACATTACAGCTGTCATCTATGTTTAAATGAAGCATATTCGGACTCTTCAGCTTTTTAACATCATCTCCGTCTTTATATCGGAACCTCGGATCTTCTTTTAGCGTCTGTAACGATAAACAAGATGATAGTTTACAAAATTTAAAACTACCGTCTAAAATACTTTCCCTAAACTTTGATATCTTTTCTCCATTCCATATTTCTTCAAAATTTTGTTCAAAAATATTTCCTATTGTATATTTATCTACTAATGCCGAACAACAAGCATATGCTCTTCCATCCGAAAAAAATTGTAATTGTTCAAATGGCACCCTGCAATATAATCTTCGCCCCAATATTTTCTCTGCTTGTTCTATTACTTCTTTATTGTCCATTTGCGAATTATACTACATTCTCTCCTCTTTTGCAACTTGTATATTACGATATTTTCTACTCCTTTATTTCTTTCATTCTTCTATTTCATTTAACGATATTTCTCCTTCAACTATCGTTTTTATTGTAAAAATCTCTCCATATAATGATGTCCTTATCCCTAGCTTTAACCCTTCTCTTTTCGTAAATTCTATTAAATCATACAATTTAAGTGTTGTATTGTCCTTCCCACGCGGCATATCCTTCTGTTTGTACGCTAATTCCGTATTATTTATAATCCAATTAAAGTCTAAATTTAAAATAACTGATATTATCTTAAATTCTTTACACATATATAACCACTCCATTATATATTCTTCTCTGTCATTTATTCCGGGTACTATTATATATTTCGACCTTACAGCATTTGGTCTGATTGATGTTTGGGCTGCTGCATACCTCCTTAATGTTTCCCTTGCTTCTTCAAATTTATCCACTCTCTTTATCTTATGATATAATTCCCGGTTACCTGAATCTATTGATATAAGAACTTTACATTTGCCATGTCTTATTAATTTAGCTACCTTTTCGGAATATTTTATTCCGTTTGTATGAATTACAACATAGTTCTATTATATCTTCAAATCTTTCCTATAATGTAGGCTCCCCTCCCGCAAAATCAAATATCGTTTCCGGAATAAAAAAATCATTTTCTGCCATATACTTTATTACTGAATATACATCGTATTTCTTTGTGTGTTTTTTTATATATTCGTCTGTACTCACAGGACAATATATACATTTTGAATTACATTCTGACCATGGAGTTAATAATATAAAATCTATATAATTATCATCACCCCATTCCTTTTCACTAAGATGTATGCAATTTTCACAGTTGGAAAGACTATGTCCCTCTCTAAATAATTTCCTGTGTATCCACTTCCTTTTGAAAAATTCCTCTTTTGTTAAATTATTTCCATCAAAATAATCATATATAATCGGTCTTCCGCCAAAATTTAAATTATGATTGCTGCAATGTCTTACTACATTTTTATAATCCAGTACAACTTCATGTTCTATACAATTACAGCTCTTAAACCTTTTCATTTTATCTCCGATTTTTATTATTTCAATTTATTTTTAATATTTTTATTAATTTTTTTAATTCTTTATTCTCCCGGTTTTAATTCATAAACACTGCCGGGTTTAAATTTGTTTTTATAAGTTTCAACAGAAGGCTGTAATATTTCCGGTAATTTGTCTTTGTATACTGTATCTCCTGCTTGATTTCTCCTAACCATTCCTGTATATACAGTTTCAAAATGCTTTGTCTGAATATATTCTCCGATTGATTCGGGTTTAATAGCATTATTTTCAATTTCAAGTATTTCTATTTTTACCGGAGTTGTTTCCGAATATGTTTCTGATATTGCACTTGTATATCTGTTATAATTTTCGGATATTTGAGGGTTCATAATAGTCATAATTGTATTATATTTATCTCTGTTTTGAGGGCTAAAATGTCCTTCTGTGGCATAATGCATGCTGTCAGGAGCTTTTCCTGCAGTATAGTCAAAATCTTTTAACGATTCAAGATACAACTGTTTTGCCCAATTTTCACCTGCTCCGTCAAAAAGTTTACCAAAATATTGCTGTTGTATAATTTTAAACCCGTTATCTCTTGAAAACACATTGAATATTGCTCCTTGTGCTGCAGGATTTGCATATAAATTTTTTCTGTACAAACATTTTTCGTTTGCTGCTAAAGCTCCTTGCAGTATTCTCTCGGTAATGGCTTTATCTGCTCCGGAGTATGCAAGTACAAATAAACCTGCATCATCAAACATACTATATCTTCCGCCAACATCATCGTGAATATATAATTCTTTTATATAATTATTGTCTATACCGTTTTTATATCCGATTTTACCTCTTAAATTCTTTTCTGTTGCATTAGGATCTGTACAAATAGCAAAGTGTTTTTGTGCTTTTTTCACTGCTGGTTCTGCATCTAATCCTTGTGCTTTATAATAATTTATAAGCTCATTTTCGAATCTTGCAAATGCATCGCTTGTTTCAAACGTTGTTCCTGATTTTGAAACAACAAGAAAATTTAAGTTTTCTACTCCTAAACCTACTTGCTGTAAAAAATTTTTATAGCTTATAGGATCTATGTCTGAGTAAAAATAAATTTGTCTTTTTCTGTCATAACCTGTCATGTTCAGTAAAAATTCTGCTGTATGTTTAGAACCGCCTATTCCTAATACAACCAGTGGTCTGTCAACAAGTTCTTTCCTTTCCGCTAACATTGACGCTTGTGCATAAATATTATCAAGATTGCTCTTTCCAAGTTTTTTGTATAATTGTAAATCAGGCAGATTTACCCATTTTAAAAATTGACCGTCTTTTTTGTATCTTTCATTGAATTCTTTTATCGCAATTTGTGCTTTGTCGGCATATTTTTCCATAACCTTTTCAAATGATGAATATTCGGTTTTATTATTTTTTGGAAGTATGTATTTGTACGTTACGTTATTTTCTGTTATAACATTTTCTGCTTTTTTATTCTGCAAATCAGTATTTGATTTTTTAGAAATTAAATCTGTATTTGGTGTTACCATAGCTGAAGCAATTAACAGTTCTAAAAACATAATTTCTCCTTAAAATTTTATTTTTCTTTAATTTTTTAGAAATAAGTGATAAATGTATATTAAAAATTAAATTAACATATTAAATATTACTAAAAAATAATTCATATAACAATATTTATATTATAATTGTTTGAGAAAGTGAGACAAAAATGCTTATAATTATGGAGCCTAATGCAACCGAAACAGATATAGATAATGCTATAAAATACATAGAACAAAACGGATTTTCCGCACATATATCAAAAGGTGCAGTGCAGACCGTGATAGGATGTGTCGGGGGAAAAACAATGGATAAAAGAAATATAGAACTTTTATCCGGAGTAAGAGAAGTTGTACGAATAACATCACCTTATAAACTTGCAAGCAGAACTTTTCAACAAGATGATACGATAATTTCCGTTAAAGGTGCAAAATTTGGAGGAAAATACGCAGGAATAATTGCCGGGCCTTGTACTATAGAATCAGAAAAACAAATGGATGAAACGGCTGAAAGATTATCTGAAATTGGAGTTACTGCTTTAAGAGGCGGAGCTTTTAAACCAAGAACTTCTCCATATTCTTTTCAGGGGTTAGGTGAAGAAGGTTTAAAAATAATAAGTAAAGTTGCTAAAAAATATAATATGGCAGTTGTTTCTGAAGTAATGGATACTTCTCAAATTCCTTTAATGTTGAAATATGTTGATATTCTTCAAGTAGGCGCACGAAATATGCAGAATTTTAATCTCTTAAAAGAACTTGGTGAAATAAATAAGCCGGTTTTGTTAAAACGAGGTCTGTCAGCAACTATAGAAGAACTGCTTATGGCTGCAGAATATATTCTTTCCGGAGGTAACAGACAAGTTATTCTCTGTGAAAGAGGTATTAGAACTTATGAACATATTACAAGAAATACTTTAGATTTATCTGCTATTCCCGTTGTTAAAAAACTTTCTCATCTGCCTATAATTGTTGATCCAAGTCATGCAACCGGTTTAAGAGACAAAATTGCACCTATGTCGAGAGCCGCAATCGCTGCAGGGTGCGATGGATTGGAAATAGAAGTACATGCACATCCGCAATGCGCTGTTTGTGATGGTGCTCAATCATTGACTCCTGATGATTTTTCTATTTTACTTGATGATATTAAAAAAATTGCTGAAATAGTAGAGAAAGAAGTTACATAATGCTTAGACATTTTTATCCTGTTATACTTTTGACAATTTCAAATATTTTTATGACTTTTGCTTGGTACGGTCACTTGAAATTTAAAGGCTGCCCTCTTTGGATTGTAATATTGGTCAGCTGGTGTATTGCTCTTTTTGAATACTGCTTTCAAGTTCCTGCTAACAGAATCGGTCACGAATTTTTTGATGCTGCTCAGCTTAAAACAATGCAGGAAGTTATAACTCTTATAGTGTTTTCATTTTTCTCGGTTATGTATCTTAAAGAAGAATTAAAGTGGAACTATATTGTAGGATTTTTATTTATAATACTTGCCGTATTTTTTGTTTTTAAAAAATGGTAAATGTTTTATTATTCTCCAAAATATAGCTGAAAAGAACCTGATGCATCATATTTTATAATTTTACCGTCATCTTCATTATTATAATGCCCTATATATTGTCCTGATTTATCAAATTCACTGATTAATCCGCTTTCTGAAATTCTGTAATATCCGTTGTAACTACCTGTTTTGTCATATTTAATTAAATTTTCATCAGGAATAATGTATCCGTTAAAATTTCCGATTGAATCATATCTTTCAGTATGTCCCAATGAATTAGAAGCATAATATCCGACAAACCTGCCAAGTTTGTCATATACTACAATTTGAGAATTTTGATCCAAAAGGAAAAAACCATAATAATTTCGATTTATATCTATAATGGTTGAAATTTTATTATAATTTAAATCAAAAGATTTTAAATTAATAATAGGAATTTCTTGCATTAACGAAACCACCCTCTAATTTATAAATAACAAATTTATAATACCCATTTTTTATAAAAATTAACATAATATAAATACACAAGATAAAAAAGAACCTTCTTTTTTAAGAAGATTCTTGCGATTTAAAAACAAAAGTAATTATTTTTTTTGTTGACTGGCACCCGGAACAGTCTGCCAATTAGCTGCCATAATTTTTTTGAACGATTTTAAAGCAGTATCTTCAAGTTCACCGAGTTCCTCAGCCTCCATTATTAATTGACGCAAAGGAATTAAAGCTCTTTGATCTCTTAAAACTCCTAAAGCGGCAGCTGCACCTGCTCTTACCAAATCATTTTCTTTTTTATTTTGCATTACTTCAATAAGTGCGGGAACTGCACGTCTGTCATTAAGCTTTCCAAGAGAAGTTACGGCATAAATGCGAACATTAACCCATTCATCTTTTAGAATTTCTATAATTTTTTCAACAGCCTTAGGATTTCCTATTTCTCCTAAAGCTCTTGTTGCATCACATCTGACATTGATTTTTTCACTGTCTAAAATTTCAATGAGGGCATCTGTTGCAACATCACCAATTTCAATAAGAGCATCGGTTGCTGTTATACAAACCTGAGAATTTTCATCATTTAATGCTTCTACAAGAGGTTCAACAACAATTTTTCCGCCAAGTCTGCCTAATGCTCTAGCTGCTCTGACTCTGACATCAACATTTCTGTCTTCACGCAAAGATTCAATTAACGGGATTGTCGCTGCCGGATCTCCAAGTTCTCCTAACGCACGTGCCGCATATAACCTTACAGATCCGTTTTTATCATTTTTTAATACATCAATGAGCGGTTCTACAGCTTCGGAATCACCCATTTCTCCTAATATTCTTGCCGCATTATATCTGACTTTTTCTGAATTACTTGTTCTTAAATCATTGAGTAATTCTTCAAAGTTTTTTTTGGGCTGCTTTTTTCTTGAATTTATACTGAGAGTCATAAAACACTCCTACCATGCTTACTATTTTATGTTACACACATGTTCTTAAAGTTTTTTGTTTTGTTTATATTGTTATTTTGAACTGTTTTTTGTTAAGTATTGTTTCATTTTTTGGTTAATTTAATGTATTAAGAACACTTATTCTGTAATTTTATAATAACATTTTTTTCAGATTTTTGACTATTTTATTATAATTATTTACAAAAATTTTTTTAATTTTTTAAAAAAGTCTTATATCATGCGGAGTTACGCCAAAAAGACATGTTTACAAAAGTTTATAATCATGATAATCTTCGCATAAAGGGGCTGTGACATGATTATTTTTAAAAGAATAAATTTTTGGATAAAAGCCGCAAGGAGCTATTCTTTTCCTATGTCAGTTATGTCTTGGAGTATTCCGTTTCTTTTTGGTGCAAAAAATGGAGGAAACATTTTATTTGGTTTAATAGCTCTTGTTGGTATTGTTTTTACCCATGCCGGCGTTAATCTTTTTGATGATTTTATTGATTTTAATATTGAAAAATCAAGATGTTACGACCTTGCGGATATTAATTTACAAAAAGGTAAATGTTGGTATTTATTAAATGGTGAAGCTTCTCAATTTCAGTTATTAATTGCAATAAGTGTATGTTTTGCACTTGCTGTATCTTGTGGTATTTTTTTAGCTTATAAAACAGGTATTTTTGTTCTTTACATTGCTTTAGCTGGTGCTGTTATAAGTTTGCTTTATCCTTTATTGTCTTTTGTCGCTTTAGGTGAAATTGCTGTTGCTGTTATGTTTGCTCCTCTTTTATATATTGGTGTTTTTTATGTTATGACTCAATCTTTTTCTTCCGAATTATTACCTATTGCTTTTTCTACAGGGTTACTCACTGTCGGATTATTGCATGCTCATATGTTTTTAGATTTTGATATTGACATTCCAAACAAAAAATTTACTTTGTGCAGGCTTGCAGGTTCAAAAATCAATGCTGCTAGAAATCAGCTTTTTATTATGCTATTAGCTTATTTTAATATTTTATTCAACGTTTTTATTAATAATTTATCAAAAATTTATTTGATAACTTTTTTCAGTTTGCCAACTGCTGTTATTTTATTTAAAGTCATGTCAGATACTATAAAATCTGATGATTTAAAAATTCATACAAATATATTTTTCGGAATTCTTGAAAACCTGAAAGAATATGAACAAGCAGGTAATTTAAATTTTATGATAATTTTTATGACTGCAAGGAACGTTATGGTTGAATTCACCATTTTAGTTTGTATTGCAAAAATATTTTCGGAGTATATTTAGATGTACATTATAGAGTTGTTGTATAAAACCGTAGTTCACATTATACAAAAAAGGTATTCAGGTAAAAAATCGAATATCAAGATTAAAGATAAGAAAATCAAAAATAAATGTGAGCATATTTTTTTGCCGGTTGACAGTACGAAAAAAATATTGGCATGTACAAAATGAGGAATTTTAATAACCACCGAAAAAGCAAAAACGGAACAAAATAATAAATTAAAATGGAAAAAATAGACATTATGTTTTTGGAACTGTAGTTAAAATTTATTTATTTTTCCAAAGAGTAATTAATATGTTCAAAATATTTTAATCTTGATAAAGGCCAAAACCTAAATTTAGCACGACCGATAAATCTGTCTTGAGATAATAAACCCCAATATCTTCCGTCTTGAGAATTACTTCTGTTATCACCGAGCATAAGATAAAATTTATCAGGGATAATAGCAGGACCGCAATTCATATCTTCATCACAGGTTGTGTAATCAGATTTCACATAATTTTCTTTTAGAATCCTGTCATTTATATAAACATGGTATTCGCCATTTACATCAGGTTTTATTTCATATTTATCAC
>CANQLA010000080.1 GCA_947624605.1 Candidatus Gastranaerophilales bacterium
TTGCAATTTTTGAGGATCACCTATATTTTGAGGGCCTCCTCCAAGTATATCAAAAGATTTTCCGACTTCTCCTATTTGAGGATCCCCCGGATTTTGAGGGCCTCCTGCAATGTCAAATATGGATGACTGCTGTAATTGCATTGCTTGAGGATTTCCGTATTGCGATTGCAATGCCGACATTGCCTCATTTATATTCATATTATTAGTTTTGGCATATTTTTTTAAATATTCCATAGGATTATTTCCGTTAAAATTAACTGACATACATTAGACCCTTTCTATTTACTACACTCATGTATATAAAAACATTTTTTTCTTTTGAATTTCACATGTTTTTATATTTGTTACATAAATTCATATTGTTTATAAGATTATTAAAATATAGTTCTGAATATGATAAATAAACCACAGGTTAATAAAATTCTTGATTGTGAAACGCTTGGCTATAATGAACTTGCCAAAAAACACACTATGAATATAATGATTTTATGAAAATTTTAACTCTACTTGTTTTTAAATCGAAATTGTGTATTATGAATGATAAACTCAAAAAATTAAAACTGAAAGCACAAAGAAATATCTATTCATCCGAATAAACATATTGAAAATTACTCAAGTTTATTTTTCAATTTTACAATTCGTGCAATTATTTTTCAAAATTTATTATATCTTTTCAAAGTCCTGTACTCCATGTTTACATATCGGACAAATAAAATCTTCAGGTATTTCTGTGCCTTCATACACATATCCGCATATTTTGCATACATATCCTTCGACTTTCTTTTCTGAAATTTTTGGTGCAGGTTTAATGTTTTTTAAGTAATAATCATAGGTGACTGATGCTGTATTTGACAAAACTTCTGCCGAGTCAATTTCTCCGGTAAACAACGTGTGTGTTCCAAAATCTTCTATTTCAACAACTTTTGCACATATAACCGCATTTGCATATTCCGGCAGATATGCAAGTCCGTTTGCACACCTTTTGATTCCTTTTTTATCACCAAATTTTTCTGTATTATTTCCCGAATGGTATCCGTATTTTTCAAATACAGAAAATGGTGTATCTTCCGTTAATACAGAAATGCAAAAAGTCTTATTTTTTAAAATCATATTATGTGTTAAATTACTCTTGTTTACAGAAATTGCAATCCTTTTCGGGTTATCTGAAATTTGATTTACTGCATTTATAATACATGCATTATCTTTTTCTCCGTCTTTTGCACTTAACAAGTATAATCCATAGTTAATTTTAAACAGAGCATTAGTATCAAGTTTCTCTTTCGGCAAGGTTTCATATATCTCTTCCGCAAGTAAATCTATCGCTTTTATTGTATCTGCTTTTACCGCAGATGTGATTTTAACTGTCGTATTTAATATTTTTGTATTTTTCAGTGATAAAAGAATATTTTTTATTACTTCTTCTGAAATTGGTGCCCAAGAACCGTTATACATTATTCCTATTGTTCTGTTTTGCAGATTATGGGCTTTTATGTCCGCCAAAACTGTTTCCATCGGCGAAAAAATTCCTGCATTATATGTCGACGATGCAACTATTATATGACTGTATTTGAACGCTTCTGATACTATTACCGAAGGATGAATCTTTGAAACATCATATATCTTTATCTCTTTTATTCCTTTATCTGCAAGTTTTGCCGCTAATATTTCAGCTGCATTTTCCGTATGCCCGTATATTGATCCTGACAAAATCAATACGGAATTAATTTCCGGAGTATATGTACTCCATTTTTGATATTTATCTATAATCCATGATATATTTTTTCTCCATACAGGTCCGTGTAATGGGCATATTGTGTTTATTTGTACTCCTGATGCCTTTTTCAAAAGTGCTTGTACTTGTGTTCCGTATTTTCCTACTATATTTGTATAATACCTTCTCGCTTCGTCAAGCCATTCTCCTTCAAAATTGACTTCATCAGCGTATATGTTCCCGCTTAATGCTCCGAATGTTCCAAATGCGTCCGCACTAAACAGTATTTTATCTGTCGTATCATATGTCACCATAACTTCCGGCCAATGAACCATCGGGGCTGATATAAACGTTAATTTATGCCGTCCGATATCTAATGTGTCTCCTTCTTTTACAAGATACGTTTTTTCTTCAATATTAAAATCGAAAAATTGCTTTATCATCGTTTGTGTTTTTTGATTACATACTATTTTTGCCTCCGGATGTCTATTTACAAGTTCTTCTAACGTAGCAGCATGATCTGGCTCCATGTGTTGAACTATCAAATAATCAAGTTTTGATTCCTTAAGCTCGTATTCTAAATTTTCAAAAAACTGCATTGAAACTGCTTTGTCTACTGTATCTATTAGTACGGTTTTTTCATCTTTTAAAATATATGAATTATAAGAAACTCCCCTTTCTATCGGGTAAATGTTTTCAAAAAGTGCTAAACGTCTGTCATTAGCTCCTATCCATATTAAATCTTCGTTTATTTTCTTAGTATTGTACATGTTTTCTCCTATGTCCGACTATTTTATTAAATCTGTAAATTTATCCTTTAATCTCTTTATTATAGCTTCTACCTTTGCAATTACTTTACCATAAGTCATTATTTTATATGCATCAGGTTGAGTTCCTCTTTTATATTTTACTGACGGATAACCAAACAGCATACAATATTGCAGTTTATAATCGTTTGGAATTTTTAATTCTTTTGTCAAATCTTCGGATACATTCAGACAATTATATGCAAGACCACACCAAAGTGTACCTATTCCCATCGATTGTGCATATAAATCAAAATAACTTAAAGCTATAATCGGATCGATATTTGCACAAGGTGCATCTTTTGGAGAAGATACCGCTATCATGTGGGGTGCATTCCTGAAAATCGGATCTTCTCCACTGTTTATTGCATTCTTAACCCTTAAAAGTTTAACAGCTTCTTTGGGAACAGGATTTTTCGACAGCATTTCTCTTAATTTCGTATAAGCTATTTTTTTATACCTGTTCATTGCATCTCTATCATCAATAAATGTAAATAACAGCCTGTGATCATTACATCCTGTAGGTACCCAGCTAAGCATTTCCCGTAAATTTTTTAATGTCTTTTTATCTATATTTTCACTTTTAAATTGACGGATACTCCTTCTTGTTTGTATTAAATTTATTATGTTTTCAGGATTATGATTTTCTATAATCTTTACAGAATCTTCAGGATTTTTTCCAAAAATTGATATCGCTCCCGTCGGACATACCGCAAGACAATGCTGGCATTTTATACATTTTGCCTCTCCGTCTTGCACTACTTTCGGATTTCTATTAATATCAAATTCTAATACTTTACACGAACAATCATTTATACATTTTCCACAATTGATACATTTCGATTTATCAACTATAAAATTTAAATTATCTGTCATAATCTCACCTTTCTTTGAAAAAGTTTGAATACGTAATATCAGGTTTTCGTCTGAATTTTTTGGCTTATTGTTGCATAATCCCTTACCAACAAATTCCACGCCTCCCGGCCGCTTGTACTTCAAACAGTATTTCTTTCCGCAAATCAGAAAAATTATTACTGATTACTTCTATATGCAAAAATCTTTTTAATTCACATAACTTCTTTATTATACCACTTTTTGTAAAATGTATAATATTTATAAACTTTTTCTACAAAATAAAAAACCTTAAAAACAAAAGATAACACAACAGATTGTTTTTTATTTGAAAGTTTTATTAATATAATAAGCAATACAATGTAAAATAATAATCGAAAAATAATATATTATCAAACTATCTTGATTGTTTACGGAATACAGACACACTTGCAAACATATATAACAAGTGAAGCATTTAGTAAATTTAATGTATTCAGAAAAAAAATAAAATTGATACAATAAAAGCATGAGTAATTTTAAGTTTCTCGAAAAAATAAATAAAGACCTATATGAAATTGGTTGTACAGCAGAAAAATTATTTCGTGACGAATATTTCGACCAATGCATTATCCAGACAAGAAAAATGGCTGAGAGCATGACCAAATCTGTTTTAGGCAGTAAAACTCAATGTGATGATACTTTTGATGATATGATTTACAAATTAAAAACAATATCTCAAAATACCCTCAAAGAACAAGAATTTATAAGTGATATGTATTTTTTAAAAAAACATGGAAATGCAGTTGTACATTGTACAAAATCGGAAAATAACGAAAAAACAGCATTAGAATGTCTTGAACACGCTTTTGAAGCTTCCGTTAATTATGCGTCATCACGAACAAAAGATGAAACTGTTAATCTTTTACTTTTTGATGAACAACTTCTTATGTTAGGAGAGAAAAATAATAATTTACAAAATAAATATAAAGATAAATTAAAATATGAAAAAGAAAAGAATAATCAAAATAAAAACAAAGCAAAAGATAAAATGTTTCTTATAAAGAAAAACAAACATTATAATGAAGTTCAAAAAAAGAATAATTCAAACTTATTATTTAATAAAATTTTTAAAATTTCTGTTGTAATAAGTCTGCTTACGGTTATATTAATGTTAACGGTATTATCTTCAATCAAAAATCCAAATAAAGAAAGAGTACCAAAAATAAGTAAGATAACAGATAATGTTTTAAAAAATGGGGAAAGTTGTTCGAGAGAATACTCAATAAGCGAAATTTTCAAACTAAAATAGAACCGACAATACTTATATATCCGATAAATATTTTTCTATACAATTAAGTTTAATTAATTTTAGCAATAATCAAACCCGTAAAAAGTTCCGCAAATTTTTCATAAGTCATAACACTACTTTGAGTGGAATTCCAGGGATTTGAAACGTGTAAAAGCATATTGCCGTTTTTATCAATTTTAGGTTTGACAGAAAAAGAGTGTCTTGTATAAATTCCATAGTTTTCATCAAGCAAACCTTCAGGCTCTGTATAAAGCCCGTTACCTGAGCTAAAAGCAGTAAACAAATATTTATCCTTATTTTCAGGATTAAAAAGTAAATTTTTTGCTTTATCCGAATTTTGGGAATTTAAATCAAATAATTTTTCGGGATGTAATCCAAATCTTTGGAAAACCCACTCTTCATGCCCGCCTCTGCCCCTGTAGTAGTCAGAAGCTCTTTTAAAAGAAGAATTGGATTTATCTAATAGTGACCAATCTACACCGATAGAATCATTCCAAGAAACACTTTGATTGGAGATGGTTCTGTCGACAATAACATTATCAGGATTTTCGGCAAGAGCTTTTTCAAATTCAACTAATTGTTTTTTAAACATTCGTTTTGTAAAAAAACCTTTAGCATTTTGAGATTGATTTTTTAGAATTTCCAGAGCCTCTTGAGTCAGCTTTGTTTGAACATCTTTTCCGTAAACATGTTCAAGGATTTTAAAGCCGGCAGAACCCATAGAATATTGTTCTTTAAAATTTTTAATTTCAGGAGGTAATTTATCGTTATCCATAGTAAAGACATAGGAACTACCCGGTAAAGAAACATTCAATTTACCGTCTTTTTCTTCAAAACAACTTAACAATTTTTCTCTTGATTGAGGATTAGAATTCATGGCATCAAGACAGGAAAGCATATAACAGTTACCTGCATCACCCTGATAAAGAGCAAATCTTTCAAGAGGGGGGAACAATTTCAAATAGGTATCCCTGGTCATTTTCAAAGGTTTAGTTCGAGTATCGGATGTTTTTATATAAATATTGTCTTGACCTTCAACTTGGAAAACATCGCCGATTTCTCTTTTAGAAAGAGCTTCATCAGGATTTTTTAAAGTAGGAACAAAAGCTTCTTTTACGTCACCATGGTTAATATACGTATCATAAAGCAATTCTAAATCTTTTTCATATTCGTCGGACATTATTCCTTGATTGCAGAAATACAAAAGTGCGGAATAATGGACTTTTTTATTTTCTACAAGATCCAAAAGCAATTCCACATTACTTGTTTCCACATTATTTTTTGCCATAGTATTAACAAGCCCTTTTATTGCGGCAATACCTTGTTCATCTTGTTCGTAAGCTTTAATAACTTTACCGGTTATAGGTAACGAGTGCAAATAATTAGCTATTTCTTCCGTATTTTTACCGAATAAAGTGTCGGTTTTGTTTTCATTTGTAGGTTTTGAACTTGTATTATCAGGGGTAGATGTTTTAATTCCGGCAATTGACCGCATTAAATCGGCAGAAGGAAATACGCCTTCTCCTTGACAATGTTGCGTATCATTTTTTACAATTTCGGTTTTTGAACATTGTTTTTTAGCAACAAGATTTGTATTGTTTATGTTTATATTTATTTTTGAAATTTCTGTCATTTGATAAACTTTTCAATTTTTAAATACAGTTCTCTCTTAATACAGGATAGTTATCGGCAATATTTTAAAAAACTTTAATTTTAATAAATAAAATAAATAAAAATTAACAAAAGTAAAAAAAAGATTAAAGAAAGAATTAAATATGCCGACAATAAGTTTGAAATCAAATAAACACAGAAAACGAGAGATGAATATAAATATTTTATCAGGTATAAAACACCTTAACACAGTAAAAACAGACAATACAAAAAGAAATAATTATAAAAAAGCAGAATTGAAGCAAGATACATTTGTTCGTTCGACAAATGCAAATATAAATGCCGGAAAAGAGGGAAAGTCAGACTTTGACCTTACAAATGCTGTAGAAGAATTAAAGAACGCGGTATCATTTAAAGGTACAAAAAAATTCAAAGAAGAACAAATAGAAGAATTACAGACTATTTTAAAAGAACATCCTGAAAAGTGGAATGCAATAAAGGCGATATCACAGCAGCCAAAGATGATTGGTTCTTTGGTAATGGGCTTTGCGAGATATGACACGGATAAATTAAATGCCATTGTTGAACTTTCACAAATTAAAAAAGAAGATGAAAAAGAAAAGTTTTCTCCGATGGATTTGAGAAATCTTGCAAAAGAATTTAGCGGAGAAGAACTATTAAAAGTAGGGAAATTAAGTGATACTAAATTAGACAGCGGTGATATTGCAGAAATAGCCAGAAACAAAAACATAACGGATATAGATAAGCTTACGGGAATAATAAATAAATTTGAAGCAAGTTCGTCCAATGTAAGACGTGTATCTTTTAAAAGAGATGAATTTGATGAAAACGGTTACAATATTCGTTTGGATATAGAAAATAACGGATCTAAAATTTTATTGTTAGATAAAGATATGCAAACTACGGCTTTAGAAGTTGTAAATATGGAAAGATCAAAGGAGGGATATTTACAACAAGTAAAAAAGACGAATGATTATAAAAACAATACGGTATCAAAAGTTATATCCGTAAAAAGTCCGAGCATGCCACAGCCGATTGTAACAGAAGAAACGAGAATTATAAAAGATAAAAGCGGAAGAACAATAAGAAAAGAAATATATTCACTTTCTGATTTAGCAGGGACGCCGAACATAAAATATATATACCCTGACGGATCCGAAAAGATAGTAAGTTCAGGAATATACGATGAAAATAGCGGCAAAGCTACGGTAAAGAAAGATATGATATCTTTAGACGGGACAAGGACCGAATATTTGTATGAAGATGAACCTTCAGGGAATATGATAAGTTCATACAAAATTACGGATAAAGACGGAAAAGTATTATATTCAAAGAACTCAACGTTTACGGTATTAGACGAGAACACATTTATTTCGACAGAAAATGATAAGAAATACGAAATCAAGTTTGCAGGAAGAAAAATTAATATAAAAGATATAAATAATGGAAAAACAATAACGATAGACCTGGAAGAAAAAACAGACGGAGAAAAAGATAAAATCATAGCCACATTAAAAAGAATGCCCGCAGAAGAATTGATTGCACTCAATAATACGACAAATAAATTAACAGGAGTAGCAAATACGTATGCATCCAATTATTCTTCTTTAACAAGAACGATACAATCAGGAGATAATTTATTTATAGTACTTCATGAAGCGGGACATGCAAAAGATTATGAACATGTAGCTGATGTAAAGCAAAGGGAAACATTAAGGAATGCTATTTTTTCAAAACCTGAAGTTAACAAAATATTTGAAGAAGAAAAGTCAGCATTTAATGAAGCATTTCCTTTAGCTCAAAGAGATCACATAAGTTATTTTATAAAAACATCAGAATATAAAGATGGTTTACAAGAAGCGATAGCGGAAACGAATGCTCTTATAAATACGAAAAATACGGAAGATTTATTTTCTATACGTTCTCATTATTTACAGCAATATTTTCCAAAGACAATTGCAGTTCTTGCACAAATAATGGATTAGATATACAAAATTTTATAAGAAGTTGAAATATAAAATAAAAAGAGCTATAATTTAAGAATATTAAAAACATTCAGGTAAAGAGGGGAAATAATGAAACGGAGAGAATTTATTATTAATTCTGCACTTGCTCTTGGAGGAACTGCACTATTAAGCGGATGCCAAACAACTCAAAAGAGTCAACAAGTAGTCAGAAGAAAATATAAAGGAATTCAAGTACCTTTGCTTGCATTAGGATGTATGCGGCTGCCAATGAATAAAGATAATGAAATAGATATGATTGAATTAGAGAAAATGGTTCAATATTGTATGGAACACGGAGCAAATTACTTTGATACAGCATATATGTATGTATGTAGATGGCAAATCTGAAAACGCAATCGGGAAAGTACTCAGTAAATATAAAAGAAAAGATTTTATGTTGGCGGATAAAAGTC
>CANQLA010000081.1 GCA_947624605.1 Candidatus Gastranaerophilales bacterium
ACTCGAACCCTCGACATCCGGTTTTGGAGACCGACGTTCTACCAACTGAACTAAGGACGCTCTTCCTTTCTTTCTATTTCGTCTCCTTATGTGCAGTGTGCTTCCTGCATTTCGGACAATATTTCTTTAACTCTAATCTTTCTTTTATCGTCTTCTTGTTTTTTGTCGTTGTATAGTTCCTCTCCTTGCAATCTTCACAAGCTAATACAACCATCTTGTCTACTTTTCCTTTGATTCCCATTTTCTTTTACCTTCTGTATTTTGAATATACGACATGCCAAACTTATAGAATATCTCTATTCTATTAAAATGGTTTACTTTTACGCCAATAATAATACAAACATTTTTTTTTTAAAGTACTTGTTTACAAATCTTCTTATATTAACTCTCTCTATTGTTTTTCTATTTTTTTTAAATATTATGGTCATAGGGGGTATACCAATAATATGAAAAATTCTAATCTATTCGTAAAAAATAAACATTTAATTACTCGCTTAAACCGTATTGAAGGACAAATACGGGGCATTAAAAATATGATTGAAGAAAACAGAGAATGCCTTGATATTATGCATCAAATACTTTCTGCCTCTGCCGCTCTCAGAAGTATTTGGGAATTAATTGCCGCTTTCCATCTTCAAAATTGTGTCGAAAATATTGAAGATAAAGAAGAACGCAATAAAAATATTAATGAACTTATTTCTCACATTAAAGAGTTAAAATAATGAAACATCAACATCATAACCATTTTATCAATTCCGATATTAACGCAAAAAAAACTTTAATTGTTATTATTATTACTTTGTTTACCATGTTTGCAGAAATTACTTTCGGCTTCTTTACAAACTCCATGGCTCTTTTATCCGACGGTTGGCATATGGGTACTCATGCTCTTGCTCTGTTGATTACATTTTTTGCTTTTGTTTTTATGAAAAAATATCATAATTCTCCAATTTTTCCAAACGGTACTTATAAAATCTCTTCTTTGTCAGGTTATACAAGTTCTTTATTCTTGGCGTTAACAGGTCTATTCGTTTTTTACGAATCTATAGTCAGATTCTTTCATCCGATAAATATTTTTTTTAATACCGCCATTCTCGTTGCAATAATCGGGCTTGTCGTAAACGGACTGTGTTTATTAATAATGGAATCTCATCAAAAAAATAATCAGGATTATAATTTTAAAGCTGCTTATCTGCATATCTTAACTGATGCTATGACTTCTATATTTGCTATTATTGCTCTGTTGGCGGGAAAATTCTTCGGTCTTTATTTCCTTGATCCTTTTATGGGAATTGTTGGCGGATCGTTGATTTTAAAATGGTCTTTCTCTCTAATCAAACAAACTTCTCTTGAACTTTTGGATATAAATTGTAAACACAAAAATTATCCCGATGAACATAATCACTGTTTTACACATTAATTGACTCCGTCTGACTTCACCTGTGGTAATTTTCTCTTGCGTTAATTTTTGCCGCTCTGTATATTTGTTCGGTCAATATTACCCTCATCATTTGATGCGTAAATGTCATTTTTGAAAAACTTAACTTCAAATTCGCAATATCAGATACCTTCCTATGCAGCCCGTTTGCTCCCCCTATTATAAATACCGTTTCATTCACTCCGCTTTTCGTTATCTCTTTTATCTTTTCTGCAAATTCTATCGATGATAACATCTTCCCTTGTATTTCCAGTGTAATTATATATGTATCAGGCTTTATTTGCTGTATTATTCTTTCTGCTTCAGCTTCTTTATATCTCTCTCTTAACGATTCATCGTTTATTTGTTCCGCATTTATTTCTGTTACCGTCAGCCGATAATAAGGTGTAAGCCTTTTTGTATATTCTCTTACTGCAGATTTTATATAATCTTCCTTAATTTTTCCTACTGCTATTATCTTTATATTCATATCTATCTTGCATAAATTCTTACTCTTTATAACAAAAAAGCTCCTTATCCTAAGGAGCTTTCCGACTAAATTTAACTTCTATGCTATTCTTTGAAACATATACCCTATACCCCTTGCTGTAAGTATAAGTTCCGGATTTGCCGGGTCTGCTTCCAGTTTGGAACGTAATCTTGAAATGTGTACATCCACTACCCTCGTATCAATTCTGTGATCCGGCGGATATGCCCATACGTGCTGCAATATCTCATTTCTTGAATATGCTTGTCCTGAATTGTTTACTAACAGTTCAAGCAAACTAAATTCCATGCCCGTCAGTCTGATACGTTCATTTTTCCTGAATACTTGTCTTCTTGCCGTATCTATTTTTATATTTCCGGTTGTAATTACATTCTTTGCAACTTTTCCTGTCGGGATAACCGATTCTTTATTGTTTGTTCTTCTTAATACTGCTTTAACTCTTGCTTCTAATTCTTTGGGACTGAATGGTTTTATTACATAATCATCTGCTCCCAGTTCCAATCCGGTAATTCTTTCTGACACATCTCCCAATGCTGTCAATATTATAATCGGAACATCAGACGTTCTTCTTACTTCTCTGACTACTCCATATCCGTCAATTTTAGGCATCATTACATCCAACACTATCAAATCAGGATTGTTTTTATTAAAAGACGCTATTGCTTCTTCTCCGTCTGCCGCAGTAATAATATCATACCCAATCATTTTTAATCGGGTTTCCAAAATCCTTCTTATACTCGCTTCATCATCAACAACCAAAATCCTTTGTTTTGAATCCTGTTGTTCACCTTGGATATCTGTAGTTTCTTTTTCAGTCATATCAAACCTTCTTTAATTTATGATATCTTACACCTTAATAACATTCTCTTGTATTACATGCTTTATGTATTACAAAATATTTCTTTTGTGAATTTATATTAAAACAAAATCAATTGCATTACAAGTAAAATTTTTATAAAATTTTATAATTTTTTTGAAACGTTTTCATAATTTTAATTCAGACGATAACTTCGGAACTATGACATCCCATACATGTGCATTTGGATGCTTGTCGGGCAGAAGATATTTGCAATCAAGTAATGTACCCCCCCCCCCAGGAGGTCCTCAGCATTTATTATTATTAAATCTTTATATTTCGGTGTTTCCAATTCCCTCCAACGGGGTGTGTTTATATAAGATTCATTACCCCAAGAATTGTACTTTATTATAACAAATTTTGCATCAGGCCAAAGTCTTTTTATTTCTTTGTATGCCTCTTCAAAATGCCTTTTTATTAAATCAAAATTTTCATTCCAAATTTTTTCATTGTTTATGTTGTGTATAAACTCATTTATTTGACCGTCAAAAAAACGAACAAAATAAAATCGATATAAAGGATGGATAGGAATTTTTTCTTCTAAATTTCCATTTTTATCCAATCTGTATACAGGATCAATATAAGACGGAAAATGAAATCTGCTGAAAGAAAATAACCTGTTAATATGATCAGGTATGAATGTGAATATAATATATTCAGGATCCTTGACTTCTTTCTGTAAATCAACATTCTTAAGCTGCCATAACATTTGTTGAATGCCCCAGCCTAGAATCGCTTTATTATATACAGGTCGCTTTGTATATTCTGACAATTTATATCCGAATGTTTCATTATCTTTTAAACCTGCTCCATATGTATAAGAACAGCCGAATAACACTATTGGTCTTTTTTTATGTTCCTCTCCGGCTATCGGTCGAAATTGCTCAGATAAATACCAATAATAAGCAGTATTGAAATCATGAATTTTGGTGTAATATTTCGGGGTTGCTACATTTTTTTGAAAATAATAAATATAATCACAACCAAAAGTTAATATTTCCAATAAAATAATTATTATAAACAGTAATGCTATATTGAAAAATATTAGTTTGAAAACTTTTCTGACTTTCATAATTTAATATTATCATAAATTTTATTTTTATTTGATTTAATATTTTTTTTATTGGAATATATTTCTGTACTATTTTTAGAAAGGTATTTTTTATGAAATGAAAAAATTATTACTGAATTGTTCAAACAAAAATGAAACATTTGCATATATTTCTTTAATTATTGCTACTGTTTTATATGGTACAACACTCACGGCAATGAAGGTCTGTCTGAATTATTATTCCGAAATCGAAATGATATGTTTGAGAATGATTATTTCTTCTTGTTTGTTTTTACCCTTTTTCTGCACCATTTATAAAAATATTAAGGTCGATAAATCAGATTATAAGTTTATGCTTCTTATGACTGTTTGCGAACCTTGTTTGTATTTCTTGTTTGAAACACATGCTCTTCGATTTACAACTTCCGGTCAAGCCGGTGTCGTTAGTGCCATGGAACCAATTTTAATAATTATTTTTGCTAAATTTATATTAAAAGAACACCTGCCCAAAATTGCATATCTCGGAGTTATTTTAGGAATTATAGGTTCTGTCATACTGAGTACAGGCTCTGATATTAATGAACTTGCTCCTAACCCTATCCTCGGCAACTCTCTCGAATTATGTGCAGAAATTCTTACTGTGACCAGTATCATTACTACCAAATACCTTATGGAAAAATATCCGCCTTTCTTCCTTGCAGGTTCTCAAGTCCTTTTAGGATCTTTATTTTTTATTGCATTGAATTTTATTCAGCACGGCAGTTTCACTCCCGTATTCAATGAAAGCCTCCCTATTCTCTTTTATCTCGGAACTCTTACCGTTGTTTCATACGCACTCTATAACTATGGTATTTGTACTCTTTCCGCAAGTAAAGCTTCTCCGTTTTTATATACTCTGCCAATATCATCAATTTTCTTCGGCTGCTTCTTCCTTGGCGAATCTTTCAACCTTTTGCAAGTCGGTGCTTGTTTGATGATTTTTGTCGGAATTTATATCAGCCAACTTAAAAATACAAAAAAACTCGTTAGATTTTTAAAATTCTTTTCTTTTAAACAAAAAAATTAATCAAAAAAAAACAGAATGATAACCTCATTCTGTTTTCGTTTTTAATATCTTTTAATGAGCTTTCTTTCCTTTGAACCAAAAATCTCCGGCTTGATATTGATTACCTTCATTATCGGTATAATGACCTATCTGTTTGAATTGAGCATCTCCGCTGTCATCTATTTCACTGTAATCATCCACATTTATAGAAGCTACATGACCTAAACTTTCAAGATTTGTAACATTTTCATCAGAAATAAATCCAAGATTTTTACCAACACTCCGTAAAGCATTTTGAAGTTCAGCCAGATTAACATTTCCGTCATTTATACAATTTATACCCGTATATTCTTCGGCTTCCAAAGCAATCAATTTGAGTGCCTCAAAACCGTTGGAAACTTCAAGAACCTTTCCTGTAAACGGACTTACTGTTTGGTTACCAAAAATTTCAGAACCGTCAATTACTCCATTACCGTTTATATCACTCATCGCAAGCATTTTATCACCGTTTGCAGCCGCTCCGTCAGCAATTCCGTCACCGTTAATATCAACACCGGTCATGGATGATGCCGAAACTATACCGTTTCTGTTAAAATCAACTACCAACGGGTCATAAGTTTTTGCATTTGTAGATGTCGCAGTTATATTTCCCGTAGTTTTTTCGGAAGTCTTTTCAAACGTCGTTTCTTTCTTGTTTTGATATAAATGTTCTTTCCTCGAAGTTTTGGTTGTAGATACAATTGAACCGGTTACAAATATGTTGTTTTGACTGCCCGAATTACCGTTTTTATATTCTCCATTCTCATCAAGTTGTATAGTATTACCCTCAATTGTAACATCTTCTGATGCATTCAATAATATATTATTGCTTCCTTTTCCAAAAGTTACATGAATATCTTTATTTCCTTCAATGGTAGTTTTTTCATAATCATTATACTTATTGGTTATTACATCTTGGTAAATAACCGTAACTTGTTGTGTAGTTTTCTGTTTTAAAGATCCTATGACTTGTGTTTCCTGATCTGATAATTGCAATCTGTAATCTCCGGAAGTACTAACGTTCGGTCCGATTGCCCTGTATGTGTTACCTGATTCATTTTGATATATATGCAATTTTCCATCTTTTTGTGCACGGCATATTACATATTTCGGTTTACCGTCTTTTGTAGTTGCCGAAAAATCAATTCCTTCAGCTAATTTTTGCTCAGCCGCCGGTAACTGTTTTATAATACTGTCGGCATTTATGTCCCTAATCTCTGAAGATACTGCCTGACCGTACTTACGACCAATTTCTTTTGTTTCTTTTGTTGAAGAATCAAATTCGCTATAATGCTCAACACTGGTTTGACCTTCTAAATATTCTCCATATTTACCATAATCAAACGTTTTATTATTCATAATCGCAAAATCAAGAGTTTCAACAGTGTTATTACCATCTCCCGCACTTACATTGATATGGTTTCCGTTGAATACAATATTGTTATTTCCTTCTTTTGCCGCAATGTTATTGTTATCGCCAATTGATAAAATCCAATCATTACCATCACTACCCGTAATGTCATTTCCTTTACCTATCGACAATAAAGTATTTCCGTCTTTATCATCTCCGGCATAAAGCTTGTTCTCATCTCCAAAAGATTGGATTGTGTCATACCCTAATCCACCATCTATAAAATTGCTATTTCCTGTGGAATGTATATCGTCTTTACCTTTTCCGCCTAATATTCTGTTACCGTCACCGGTCGAATATATCTTATCATTACCGTCACCGGCTTCAATAACATTATTATTCCCTTTTCCTTCAATTTTATATCCGGTATCAGTCCTTTTATAACCACCGGAAGTTATTGCATTATCTCCGTTTTTTACAGCAATATTATTATTATCGCCTCCGGACATTATCGAATTATTTCCGTTTTGAGTATTTATTACATTATGATTTCCAAAGGAAAAAATTCTGTTATCACCATTATCTGCCGATATCGAATTATGTGAGCCTACAGAAACTACCTGATTATTACCTTTATCAGTTTTTATCTCATTATATGCTCCTATCGACGATATATCATTATAACCGTTTTCCACCTTTACACTGTTCGCATTTCCTGCAACTTGAATTTTATTGTTACCTGCTTGGGCTTCTATTTGGTTTAATTCTCCTTCAGCAAAAACAAAATCTTCACCATCAGCTATTAACACAACGGATTCATCTGCCGATGTCGTTACTATCCCTTTGCCTGCACCATCTACAACTATATTGTTCCTCCCTTTATTTTCAGGATCAATATTACTTTTCTGACTCGCAAATGTCTCTATCGATGATGCTATTTTGTTTTTAAAATCTAATTTTGTAATCATAATATAAACCAATCAAGGTACTACTTCTATTTATAAAAAAACATTTTACGCTTTTATCATGACCTCATATATCAAAATTGTTACATAATTTAACAATAAATTTTGCCCTTTCTTATTTGTCACATTCTTTTTCACTGATTACACGAGTTTTAAAATCCGGAAAATTACTCAATTTTTTTTCTATTTCTTCATATGTCAATTGTCCGTCTTGTGCATTAAACTTTTCTACTACCGATGCTGCATTTACTGATGCTCCTGTCAAAGCTTTTTCTATGTTCCAGCCCGTCTTGTCCAATATTGTTACAAAGGTTGATGCAAATGCATCTCCTGCTCCTAATGTGCTTACTACATTTGCCGGATAATTACCGCATCGGTAAAAATTATTTCCGTCATATGCATAGGCTCCGTTTTGTCCGTCCGTAATTACCACTATCTTCGCTTTTGTTGATTTTAAGGTTTTTAACATGCTTATTATGTCCGGGTGGATTGTATATTGTGAATAATTTACTTCCTTTGTATTCGGTCTAATCTCTATTTTTGTCAGCATACTTGCTTCTTCTGCATTCATCAAAACTACTTCTGCTGTCTTAAGAATTTTATCCAGATACTTCTCTCCCCTTTTGATACTGCTCGTTCCTACGTTAATTGCCATATTAACATTATTCTCTTCCGCAAAATCCGCTATATCATCAAGTATATTAGTACTCTCTCCGTTTAAAGGTGCTATATATAGCCATCTCGATTTTTTAATCACCTCAAAGTCAACATCTTTTTTGCTTATGGCTGCATTCGGACCTCTATGTGCTAAAACTGTCCTATCACCCTCAAAACTTAAAAGAATAACAGAAAATCCCGTATTCGCATTTTGCTCTTTTACTGTCGATTTTGTTGATATACCACGTTGTTCAAGCATTTTTATTATATCATTACCTGTGGAATCATCACCAATTTTAACTATTGCTGCTGTTTTCATTCCCAATTTTGCAAAATTACACGCTGTATTAACAGCTCCTCCGCCTATAGAAACTTTAAATTTATTTATCTCTATCTTTGAACCGTACGGATATGACATAAATTCACTTTTTTTATCACGTTGTGCCACCGTGACTATATTCGCTCCATCTGTTTCTATAAATGCATCTTTTGTTGCACTCCCTATAGTTACTACATCAAACATATTTTCTTTCCTCCCTATTTTGCCCTCGGATGAGCTTCGTTATACGCTTGTTTAAGCCTCTCTACGGTTACATGAGTATATATCTGCGTGTTGCTTATACTTGCATGTCCTAAAAGCTCTTGTACTACCCTTAAATCCGCACCGTGATCCAATAATTTCGTCGCAAAACTGTGCCTGAAAACATGCGGCGTTACCTCTTTCGGCAATTTTATCATATTTACAGTTTCTTTTATGGCTTTTCTTATACTCTGTGGATTTAATCTGTATCCGGTCTTATTTATAAAAACCG
>CANQLA010000082.1 GCA_947624605.1 Candidatus Gastranaerophilales bacterium
AAGTAGAAAAGATTGAAGATAGTTACACACTTACACTTACAAAGAAATTACGAGGCGGTTACACCGCCTTTTTTATTAGTTATTTATGTAAATTAGTACTTTTTCAGGATAAAAAAAATAATGCAAATGATAGAATGAAGAAATGATAATACATAAGATTTCGGAATTTTGTGAATATAATGAAACGGAAAGATGTCTGAGTAAAAATACGGTAGAAGCATACAGACGAGATTTAGTAGATTTTTGTAATTTTTTAAATGAAAAAGAAATAGAAGAAGTAAAAGAAATAAGAAGGACAGAAATAAACTTATATATAAAGAAATTAAGGGATAACGGATTAAAACCGTCAAGTATAGTAAGGAAGACAGCAGCGATAAGAGGTTGGTTTTCGTGGATGTCAATTAACGGAAATATATCGAATGATCCTTCAATAACAATAGAACATCCGAAATTAACGGTGAGATTACCCGGAGTTTTGACAATGGAAGAAATAAAAAAGATATTTTGTATAAAAATGAGTATATTGGAAAGAGCAATATTTGAACTTTTATATGCATGCGGACTTAGGGTTTCGGAATTAACGGAATTAAAAATTAATAATATAGATTTACATTCGGATTTTGTGAGATGCAGCGGAAAAGGAGCAAAGGAAAGAATAGTTCCTATGGGTAAAAATGCAGAGAAAGCAATTAAAATGTATATAAAAGAGAGGGAATACATAATAAAAAAGAGTGGAATAATAACAAAATATTTATTCATAAACGGAAAAGGAAAGCAAATAACACGGCAATATGTATATAATTTTATAAAGAAAATAACGGAAGGCATAGGTAAAAAGGTATCACCGCATACAATAAGACATACATTTGCGACACATTTGCTGGAAAACGGAGCAGATTTGAGGGTAGTGCAAGAACTTTTAGGACATGCAGATGTATCAACGACACAACTGTACACACATGTAAGTAAAAAGCGTTTAAAGGATGTATATTTTGCAATTAATAATTAAATTTTGACAAGAAAAAAAAAAACATTAAAATACAGATATGACAATAACAGAATTTTTAAAGACAATAAGAGGATGCAGACACGAAAAGGTTAAAATAGAATCTTGCGGTTCATATTGTCCTGATTGTGGAGAATATATAACAATAAAATGGTATTTGGTAAGATGTAGTTGTTGTGGAGTAAAAAGGTCTGCATTATTAGATTTTAATGATAATGTAAAGGCAGCGGATAAATATTGTCCTAATTGCGGAAGTATTCATACTGTAGTTGAAGAAATAGAAAAGATAAATTTTGTTGATATAAATTTTGCCGTACATAAGAAAGAAATAACAGAACAAAGAGTAAGATATTCTGCAACACAGATATGGACGGATAATGAAGATAAAAAAGAACAAGCTTTAATATGTGCAAAAAAAATATAAAAAAATTAATTAACTTAAAAAATTGAATAATTTTATCAAAAAATTTGTTTTTAATTGAAAAAGATTAATTAAAACTTTAAATATATCATTTAAGGTATAAAAAAAGTAAAAACTAATTAATATACGGATATAATTTTTAATTTTTTAAGTTTTTTCAAACACATAAAAAAATCAGACAGAATAGTTTAAAATAAAAAGAATATGCTTGAATTTATACGAAAGTTGTAAATATAATAATTATAAAAAATTGAAATAAAGATAAGAATAATAAAAAGTATATACAAAACACAATCAAATAATAAATTATTAAGGAAGGTAACTAATGGTAAAAACAGAAAAAGAAAAATGCAAATTAGGAATATTGTATAATGCAAATTATGATGAAGAACTTATAAAAGAGAGGACAAAATGTAAAATACTGTGTCAAAGATATAATAATTTATTATATGATGAATTAGATGAAAGAAAGAGATTAATAAAGGAAATATTAAACAGAACAGAAGGTGAATTTATAATAGAACAGCCGTTTATATGTGACTATGGATATAATATAGAAATAGGTAAAAACTTTTATTCTAATCATAATTTGACAATTTTAGACGGAGCGAAAGTAATATTTGGAGATAATGTGTTTATAGGACCGAATTGTTGTTTTTATACGGCAGCTCATCCGACGGAAGTTGAACTTAGAAATAAAGGATTGGAATATGCAAAACCCATAAAAGTAGGAAACAATGTTTGGTTTGGAGGAAATGTTGTTGTATTACCTGAAGTAACAATTGGAAATAATTGTACAATAGGTGCAGGAAGTGTAGTTGTAAAGGATATACCCGATAATTCCATAGCAGTTGGTAATCCTTGTAAAATAATAAAGAGGATAAAGAAAAGTTAAGAGGAATAAATATTTTTACAATAAAAGAACAGTTAAAATAAAATATTAAAGTTAAGCAGCGAGATTAATTTCAGTAATTAAATATTGAGCAATCCATTTAAAATCTTTATTATCAGCAGCGGCTTTTTTTAGGAATTCAATTGAAGGTTCGCCAATTCTGATAAGAGTCATTGCAACGACGCCTCTAACCGAACCTGAAACTACCGATAAATTTTTAACAAGTTCAGGGACAGCATTTTTTCCAAATTGAACAAGTTCATTTTCAAGAATACTTTTAATTTTATTATCAGCATTTTCTAATTTATTTAAAATATCGGAAATTGAATTATGCATTATTTTACCTTTCAAAAATTTATTTATACAAGAATTATAAATCGAATAAAAGCAAATTCTTATTTTTTTAATAAAATCTTTATATCCGGTTAAGAAGGTTAATATTATGGGACAGCAGGGATTTTAAAAATTCATCTGTTTTTTTAATAAAAAATAGAATAAATTAATTGATAGAAAAACAATCCTATTGGTACAAACAAAAATTATACTAAAGTCTATTTTTTTACACGGGAGAAACAATTAAACTCAAAATGTCAGAGAAAAAGGGGGGGTTACAAAATGGTCGTTCAATACAAAAGGGACATGAACGAGAGATATGCCACAGAATTTAAAAATATAAACAAGGAACTTTTGGATTGGCTTGAAAAAACTTCACTCGAGAATAACTGTCGAATAGATAAAAAAGAGTGGAAAAGCAAATACAACAGTTATGTGGTATATGATTACGAACCATTTTGCTCTGACGGATTTGAGATAAATATGACAATTTCGTCGTACGATGTTAATTATGTTAATTTTCTCAAATTTCTGTTTGAAAACAAGGTCAAGACGATAGAATATTTAAAAGGTTGTATGACCGCATAATCGTAATAATTTGAAGCATAGTATAAATACTGGTATATAAAAGAATCAAATTAAATCGATTTGTTTTCAAAATGGGTGCAGACTGAATAAAGTCTGCACTTTTTTAGTAAAAGTTAATTAATATATTCTTTCATAATTTTTTTCTTTTTAGAATGTCTTAATTTTAGAATTGCAAAATTTTCAATTTGTCTAATTCTTTCTTTAGAAAAGCCTGTTTCTTTACCGAGTTGTTCGAGAGTTTTTGGTTTATTACCGTTTATTCCGAAGCGTTCTATTAAAATTTTTTGTTCTCTGGAGCTTAATTCATTCAAGAGTTTAATAACATCTTTTTTCAAGAAATATTTCTGAACTCTTTTTTCCGGAAACTCGGAATTATCGTCTTCGAGATAATCACTGATGGTAAGGTTATCAGTAATTGGAGTTTCTAAACTGATAGGATCTTTTTGAATGGCACTTATAATATTTTGAATTTTTTTAACAGGCAGGTTCATTTTTAGAGAAAGTTCTTCTTGAGTAGGTTCTCTGTTTAATTCGAGAGACAAATCAGAAACGGCTTTTTTAAATTGACGTATTTTTTCAGCCATATGAACAGGTATTCTTATAGTTTTGGAATTATTGGCTATAGCTCTAACAATAGTTTGTTTTATCCACCAAGTAGCATAAGTGCTGAATTTAAATCCTTTTTTGTAATCAAATCTTTCGGTAGCACGGATTAAACCTAAAGAACCTTCCTGAACTAAATCTAAGAATAATACACCCTGACCGGTGAAACGTTTAGCAATACTTACAACCAGCCGCAGATTTGATTTAATAAGTTTTTTCTTAGCATCTTTATCTCCTTGAGCTATAAGTTTTGCAAGTTCTGTTTCTTCAGATGATTTTAAAAGTTTAATTCTTCCTATATCTTTTAAATAAGATTGAAGGAGATCGTCTTTAAAGACGATAGTGTTAAAAGTTGTAGGATTTTCTTCATTATTTTCATAATTGTTATAAATACTTTCCGGACAATAGATATCGTTCATTTCATACTCCCTGTTCATTAACGATAATTTTGACGAAAGTTAAGGGATTTTGTTTCCAAGGAATTTGTATTATTATTGTAAGTATGAATTACATTCAAAGGGCAAAAAAATATAGAGCAAAGAAAAGACTCGGTCAAAACTTTTTGATAGATGAAAACATTATCAAAACAATAATTGAAACGGCACAAATCAGAGAAAAAGATATTGTGGTAGAAATTGGTGCCGGTCTTGGTTTTGTTACGGAACAGCTTGTTAAGATTGCAAAAGAAGTAGTTGCGATAGAGCTTGATGAAGATATGATAAAAGAGTTAGAAAAGATTGAAGCCAATAATCTTAAGATAGTTCACGGAGATATTTTAAAAACGGATATATCGCAATTTGGAGAGGAAATAAAGATAGTGGCAAATATTCCGTATTATATAACAAGTCCTATTTTAGCTCATTTATTGGGTGAAACGGATGATTTGGATAATAAAAACAGGAAATCAATAAAAAATATTGTTATGATGAGTCAACTTGAAGCAGCTCAAAGGATTTGTGCAACAGAAAAGTCGGAAGGTAAAGCATACGGACTTTTGACAATATTGGCAAATTTTAATGCTATAGTGGAGATGATAGCAATTGTAGATTCAAAATCTTTTTATCCATCACCAAAAGTCAAATCAGCAATAATAAAATTTACGGTAAGGGAAAATCCGTTATTAAAATTAACAGATTATTCATTTTTCAGGAAAGTGTCGAAATGTTGTTTTGGGACGAGGAGAAAGAATATAAAAAATTCTTTAATAAATGGAGGATTTTCTAAAAAAGCGGTAATAAAGACACTTACAGATTTAGACATAAGAGAAAACGAAAGGGGAGAAACACTTTCGATTAAGAGGATAGGAGAATTATCCGAGAAGCTGAAGGAAAATATATGAAAGAAATAAAAGTTCAGGTACCGGCAAAGATAAATCTGTCTTTGGATGTAATAAATAAAAGGGAAGATGGTTTTCATAATATTGAAAGTATTATGCAAGCAATAAATTTATATGATTATTTAACAGTTAAAATAGAAGAAACAGATGGTATAGAAATAGAACTTTGTGGAAATTCGCAAGAAATACCTTATGATAAAATGAATTTGGTATGGAAAGCAGCGGAAAAATTTTTTGAAGCAGCAAAAATCACTAATTGCAAACTGACGGCAGAGATAGAGAAGCATATACCGGTTGCGGCGGGTTTGGCAGGTGGTAGTGCTGATGCTGCTGCTGTTATATTTGCTTTAAATACATTATATGATTTTATATTAGATGATAAACAAATTAATGAAATTTGTGCAGCATTAGGTTCGGATGTAAATTTTTGTTTAAATGGCGGTTGTGCAATTTGTACATCGAGGGGTGAAGAAATTTTTCCGATACCGTTTTTTGAATCACCGGTTTCGATAGTAAAGCCGAAGAATATTAAAATAAGAGCGAAAGAAGCTTTTGAAGAATATGATTTTCAAACTGATATAGAATGTAAATATTCAACGAGGGCGTTAATTCCGTTAATTGTGAGGGGATATTTTGATGAGAAATTAATCCATAATGATTTGGAAATGCCAATTATCAAGAAATACAATGTTTTAAAAAACATAAAAAATTTTGTGAAAGATTCACACATGTCAGGCAGTGGTCCGATTTTCTATACTTTTAGCAAGGAGTTTGATGTATTGTTTGAACCTGAAGAGTTTACTTTTTTTGAAAATTTAAAAACAATTCCTGACGGAATAAAAATTGTAAAAAGAGGATAAAATGAAAAATTCAAAGACGGAAACAATAAATCAAAACACAGTAAATATAGATATATCGGATACAGGAAGTATTGTTGAAATGATTAATAAAGAAGATTTTGCAGCGGTAAGTGCAGTAAAAAAATGTCTTCCGGAAGTTGCAAAAGCAATAGAATTAATTGTGGAAAATTTTAATAAAGGTGGTCGATTATTATATTTTGGTGCCGGGACAAGCGGAAGATTGGGTGTTTTGGATGCTTCCGAATGTCCGCCGACTTTTTCTGTTCCTGAAGATATGGTTATCGGCATAATTGCAGGAGGTGATACGGCATTAAGGCATGCTGTAGAAGGAGCGGAAGATAAAACCGAGTTAGCCGAAGAAGATTTTAATAAAGCAGCGGTTTGTATGAAAGATACGGTAGTTGCAATTTCTGCAAGCGGGAATGCTGCTTATGTAACGGAAGTTCTAAAGCTTGCCAAAGAAAAAAACTGTAAAACGATAGCTGTAACATCGAATATAAATGCTTTAATAAAAGATTATTCCGATGTGTTTATTTGTGCTGATACCGGGGCGGAAGCAATTTCCGGTTCTACAAGAATGAAAGCAGGCACTGCACAAAAATTAATTTTAAATATGTTAACTACGGCTTCTATGATTAAAATCGGAAAAGTTTACAAAAATTATATGATTGATGTCAATCCGACTAATACAAAGTTAAAAAAACGTGCTGTCGCAATAACTGCTCAAATAGCAGGAGTTTGTGAAGAAAAAGCTTTGCATATTCTTCAAAAATACAATTTTAAAATTAAAAATTCAATTTTAATTTTAAAATATGGTATGGATTTTGAACAATCGGAAAAAGTTCTTAAAGAAAATAATGGTATTTTGAGAAAAGTTTTTGAAAAATTAAATTAATCTTCTTCCAAAAATGAAATAAGCGTTTCTAAGTAATGCTCCAAAGACGATACTTTTGAATCCAATTTTTCCACTTTTTTCATTATTATATCCGAGTTAGTTTTATTTTCGTCAATGAAATCTATTTTGGAAGCAATAAATTCTAACGTGGTTTTTAAGTCGGAATTTTCCGTTTCTGAACTTAATATGTCAGTTAATTCATTAAATTTTTGTTCATTATTTTTTTCTGTTTGTTCAAAAAGTTTTATGAGTTGATAAATAGTATCAGAAGTTTCGTTATTATTTTGAGAGAAGGATTGTTTTTGAATATCGTTTATTTTTTCAAATAAAGTATTTTGGACTTGATTAAACTTAGAATCCTGTTGTTGAACGAATTGTTCAAACAGTTGAGATTGTTCATTTTTTATTTTTTCAAAGAAATCGGATTGTTCTTTTTGAAAATTTTCAAATTTTTCAGTTTGAATTTTAAGGAGTTTATCAAATAAATCGAACTGATTTTGTTGAATTTTTTTAATATTTAGTTTTTGAATTTCCTGAATAGCTGCCCAGGTTGCTACTTGTTCATCTTCAAATTGAGAAATTTTAAGAATTTGTTTATCTTGAGATTCGGACAATTCTTTTTTAATTATATTTATATCTGAACCTGCCGAATCAATCCATTGAGCAAGATAGCCGAAAGATTCGGAAACTATTTCATTGAAATTTGAATGTTTTTCGGAAAAGCGTTTTAATTCTTCAAGTCTTGGAGATAGTTTATCAAGATTGTACTTTAAAGATTTTTCTTCAAGTGTATAAATGATACTTTGCAGGTTTACGAGTTGTTCTTTAAATATATCATTTGATTTATCCGATTCCAGAATAAGTTTGTTAGTTCTGTTGGAAACATTGGACATATCGTCAGTAAGTTTGGAGAACAACAATTTCAAATCAGAAATATTTTTAGAATCTTCAGAATTATCTGTTTCGCTGATTTGAACGGAAAGAGCTTTAACGTTCAGAGCCAGGGCGTCGGCTTTTCTTGTAAGTTCTTTTATTGCAAGGACATTATCAGCTATTTCATTAACTTTATTTGGAAGAATGGCTGTTGTTTCACATTGAGTTTTAATTTTATCTATATCTTGAGCAAATTTATCAAGTGTTTTTACCCATTCATTTATAAATGTCAAATTTTGATAAATAATATCGATTTTATCAGAATTTAAATCAGAATCTTCTCTTAAAAGATTTATTAATTCAAAGAGTTTTTGTGGATTTTCAGAGGAGCTTAAGACGGATAAATTATTATAAATATTATCGATTTTGTTACTGTTTAAGTTGATATCATCTTTTAACAAATTTAAATTTTTAACAATTTTATCGGAATTTGAACCAAGCAAACTTAATATTGAAGAATTTTGGTAAATAGCATCGATTTTATCCGAATGTAAATTCAAATCTTTTTGTAATGAATTTATGCTTTCGACAAATTTATCGGAATTGCTTGCTAAATTATTTAACATAACAAGATTTTCATAGATAATATCAGTTTTCTCAGAATTAAGATTAAAATCTTGTTTTAAGGAATTAATGTTATCTAAAAGTTCATCGGAATTTTGAGCAATTAGATTAAGATTATTAAGATTATCGTATATGATATCTGTTTTATCATTATTAATATCAAAGAGTTTTTGGATATTATTAAGATTTTCAATAAATT
>CANQLA010000083.1 GCA_947624605.1 Candidatus Gastranaerophilales bacterium
GGAAAGCCCGGAAATACGGGCTATACCGACATATAAGAACTTCTAAAGAGATAATCTAAATTCACCATAAATTTTATCACAAAATTTCTTTATCTAATTTACCGTTTTCAAGTATTCTATTAATTTCATTTTCCGCTTTTATAACCTCTATACTTGGGTCTTTTTCAAATGATTCTTTGCTTGATTGCTTATCTTCAATTAAATTGGGATTGTTTATTACTTTGTTCAATATATTTGTAATTTCATCTAAAAGGCAGCTATCGGATATTGGTATATTCGTCCTGCAAGATTTGCAAATCCATCTTTCGGTACATTTTCTTCTCCTGTCGTGATACCTATACATCTTAAGTCCGCAGTTTGGACAAATGACAGGTACATTTATATTAAACACACCCGCGCTATAATCTAAATTCTTTTTGGTGTTCTTTGCTGACTTTAACTCTACTAATTTTGTATGCGTATCTTCACTTATGATCTGCGGATATGTATCTGTTCCTATATATCGTTTATCTTGAAGGATTCTCATTAGTCTTGCTTTGTTCCAACCTATAATTCCTTTTGTATATTCTATTTGTTTCTCGTTTAGTATCTTAGAAATTTGCAGTAGTGATGTTCCACTTAAATAAGCGTTTATGATTTCAAAAAGTATTTGCAGTTCATATTTATCTATTTCTATTTTTCCATTTTGATACTGATATCCGAATGGAATATTCCTGTTTTTCATTTGCTTTTGCACCGTCCTTTCTCTTGAATCCTTTCGGTCAGTTCAATACCGCCTATTATTTTAAATCTTATTTCAGTATTATTTAACGCCGTTATGCTTTGTACTACCTGTTCAAATATTTCTTGTACCTCGTGATTGAAACTACTATATGACTGATAATTTTCAAGTATATTATTTAAGTCTTTTAATGTATCGAGCAGTTCGTCATTTTCGTCCTCGGCAATCGTTCTTTTCCTTTTTGCTCTTAGTATGCTGATTTTATTATTCACTTCCGATGACTGTGCAGCATATTCAGACGAATTAAGTATTCCATTTGTATGCAGTCTTGCGATTATGATATTCTGCGCCAATAGACTTGCTATTTCTTTATCTATTTTACTAATCTCATTATGATTAAGACTTATCCTGTTTTGCATTAGTTCTATTTGACGAATCAACCATCCAAGTAAAGATTTTCGATACTCCGTCAACTTTTCCATCATATCTATAAATGCGTTATATATAGAATCCTCTTTTAAGCGTATGCTTTTACAATCGGTAGCCCCTGACGATCTTCCTATACATATCCAATATGCAGTTTCTTTTACAACCTGCCTACGAAAATTTCTTCCGCATTCAGGACATTTAATAATACCTGTTAGTGGGTAGTGATTCTTTTGTATTTCCTTATTATTTCGTGAGTTTTGAAGTTTTTGTACTGCTATAAATGTTTCTTTACTTATTATTGGTGGGTTACTGTTTTCTACATAACACTTTCTGTATTGCCCCTTATTTCTATATCTTTTAAACGGTAAAGTGTCTGATGTAAATGTTTTTTGAAGTACTGCATCACCTATATACCTCTCATTGTTTAAGATATAATCTATTGCAGACATATGCCATTTTTCCCTTCCGTAACGTCTGCAGATTTTCTCGCCATTAAGTATGTTAGCTATAGTTTGTTTTCCCATGCCTTGTAAATATAAATTAAAAATTCTTTGTATGACATTAGATTCTTCCCCATTTACTACCATTTCTCCATTTTTTAAATCATATCCATACGCTGGAGTGCAGCAATTAAATTCGCCCGATTCCATACGTTTTTTGTAGCTCCAACGCATATTCCCCGATATAGATTCGCTCTCTTGCTGTGCGGCCATACCGGGGAATGTTATAATCATTTCAGAATTAAGTTTATCTGTATTTATATCTTGTTCTTCAAAGTAAACTCCTACTCCGATTTCTTTAAGACTCCGAAGTATCGTCAAAAGTTCTTGTGTATTCCTTGCAAACCGTGATACAGATTTTGTAATTATCTGGTCTATTTTCCCTTTTTTACAATCAATCAGTAGTCTTTGCATTTCATCGCGTTTGCCCATTGACGTTCCACTTAAACCTTCATCGGCGTAAATATCTATTAGCTTATACTGTGGATTTTTTATTTCGTAATCCTTATAGTATCTGATTTGTGCTGCAAATGAATGTAATTGATCTTCTGAATCACTCGATACTCTACAATATGCGGCAAGTCTTATAATTTCTCTTTGACTGCTATTTTTAGCAGTTATATCTGTAATAATCACTTTTTTATCTCCTCTCCGCAAATTTACATTTTCTAACCATCCGCTCTATCTGCGGCACGACAAATAATACCACAACGGTACGAATACTTCCAGACATATTTTTAAAATTTTTCGGGTAAATATAAACAAAGATTTGTTCCGTAAGACTCTATAATTTTACTGAGAATTTTTTGGTATTCTTCTTGGGTTATAAGGCTCATATTTAACAAACAGCGTATCATATTTATACTGTAATAAAGGGACGCATTTTCAATATCAATAGACTTTTCCATTTTAACATCT
The DNA here is from genome assembly GCA_947624605.1 of Candidatus Gastranaerophilales bacterium. Lineage (GTDB taxonomy): Bacteria > Cyanobacteriota > Vampirovibrionia > Gastranaerophilales > Gastranaerophilaceae > RUG841. The sequence goes on from CANQLA010000083.1 coordinate 2,569, forward strand.
CCTGATATTAATATTGTCTTTTTAGGATTACTAGTTCTCTCTTTATCATTTAGTTCTTAGAGTTTTAATATAGGCGGCCGTTGTTTTTCAAACGACCGCCTGAATTATAACATTATCAATCGTTTTGAATATTAACTATTTGCTTGTATTTATCCTCGATGACCCCAAGCAAGGGAACACATCTTCCGGCTGTGCATTCAGCCTCATTGGAATTTCACCACTCCCAGGTTCTCTGCAAGACGCCCTCCACTTGTGCTTTAGGACTGGGCGTAAGTATCTTTAATGCCTCTGCCTGTCATCGCCTTCGTTACGGGTGCGCCGTAACGTCAGAGTCTAAGTTGCTCTTGTGGCTTGCCGGTTTCCCAACAGCAGAAGGAATGTAAAAGATATGCTGATATTAAATTTTCAAGGTTCTGCGAAAAGATTATTTGATTTTAAATCCCTTCACTGTATTTGCCGCTAAAACAGACTTTTGCACAACACTATTTCAAAAAATTTTTTAATTTTTTGAGAATTTTATTTTTTCTTGCATGTACAGCGTTATGATATATACCAAGTTTTTTTGCATATTCACGCTCTGTTTGCTTTTCAAAGTACAAAGAATAAATCAAATCATATTCATCCTCAGAAAGTGACAACAACGCTTTATGTAATTCCTGGTGTAAAATGCTATTTAATGCTTCACCTTCAACATCAACACTTTGATCCACAAATTGCCTTGCACAATCTTCAATCAACCGATCCAAGGAATCCTCTCTGCTTGGAATTACTTCCTTTATTGTTCCGTCATCATTCAACAGTGTTCTTTCCGTTTTTAACTCGACTTCTATGTACTTTATTTTTCTTTCTGCTTTAGTGTAGACCACATATATTTCTTGAGAAACTTCAACTAATCCATGTTTTGCCGGAAGTGAATATTGTATAGGAATAAAATATCTTTCGTTGTAGGACTGATTTTCATTTTTCCGTTTACAAAATTCTCGGTATGTAATTTCTGTATAATTTCCCTGTTCCAAAATAAAAACCTTTTCAGGTATTGCTTTCATTTTTTATATCCTCCATTCAAACTTTTGATTTTTCAAAACGATTGATATGGGGGACTGCGACACCTAAACAAACTATTTAGGTGTCGTTTTTCTAAATAAATAAAAAAGCCAAACCTGTCCATAAAATGGACAAACTTGGCTTTTTTGTTTATTATATTGTATCTTAACTTTATGTCAATTGTATAATCGGCTTTATAATTTATAGGCCGAAAACGTGTTTTTAGCAGAATTATTCCATACAATTTTGCATTTATCCAATACAAGGTCTTAGAATACATCCACTTAAATAGAATAAATGTAATTACAATCTGCCGTAACCCTATGATTGGGGGTATGAAAAATATAACAAGCCTGAGATGCAGTAAAAATGAATGGATAAATAAAAGTAAATTTTTTAAGGTGTTAAAAAGCAGCATAAGACATTCTCCCACTGAGTAACAGCAAGAGCCATGTCATTTTATATTTTAATTTCGCTTTGCGTTATCAGCTTATGCTGTTACGCTAAAAACTGTTGAATTTTGTTTTTTGAGTAGAAATTTGAGGATTTATTTTTGTTGTATTTACGTTATATTTTTATAAATGTTTCATTATAAATCTTTATTTGTAGAATCTCCTCTATATTTATCATAACAAATACCCTTCGAAAAAGTTGTCATATTCTATCCAACTGCTTTATAAAGTTTTGCTAAATATGGGAATAAATTGTATAAAGTTATTTTAGGACAAAAAAATAGCGATGTTCCTGTTTAAGAACATTGCTATTTTGCAAAATACTTTGTTATAAAGAACATACTATAAATTTACCACAATATTTATTATATAAATTTCCCTGTTTTTTTTTGACTTTATTTTTTATAGAGATTCCCATGCATTTTAATTTTTCCTTACTTTTAAAGTTGAGAAGTCTCAATTTCATTAATAAATTTGGTAATCTGAGGCAAATAATATACCGAATCCTTGATATTGCAACTAAACATAAGAAAAAGTTCTTGATCAAAAAAATTTGATACAGATACAATATTAAATAAATCTCTAGTCGGAGCATTTGATTTAAATGTCAATGCACCTATGTTTACCCTATCGCCGTATTTTACTTTCATTTCTCCTAAAATAAAGCCAGGCGCTAATCGAGAGTACATTATGTAATAGTCTGAAATTTTCTTTTCTACACCTTCTTTATCTAATTTCCCATCCTTTAATACAATTCCCATTACCGCATTTTTATTTCTGTCTATAAAGGCATAATTAAATCCTGTATTTCGAAAAACAATCTTTACTTCATCAACGGTCATGATTTCAAAAGACTCGGGAATATTAATTATTAACCTATCATCAAATAATTTCATATTTATTAACATCTCCAATTTGTAATTTATATAAAACATAGCGCTAACATTGGACTTAATGCATCTACAGTAAAAGCTGCGCCATAAGCTGCAAGGAGATCATCCCAATGTTTAATAATTTCCTGAAGTTGATTTTTATCAATGTCAATATCATATATTGATACAGGAGACTGTAAATACTGATTAGGCAAGGACGGGATAAGTTGTTCGGCACTTTCTTCGTTACTCTGGATCGGTTCGGGTAAATCGTTCCATTTATTGTTTTCGATTCTTTTGATTCCAATCTTAGACGTAACGTTTCCAGATTCCAATTCTGTATCTAATTTTTCCTCAAAAACAAGATTACCGCCATAGCTTAATTTGGCTGTATATGTTGTATTTCCAATTTTATATGTGATTGTTGCTTCGCACTCTCCCTTTTTAAAGGATACAGTATAATCACCTGATTTTACAGACATACCCTCTATACTATTTTTTGTGATATCTGCACTTATATGGGTGTTGCCTATGTCGGATGAAAACGATAGATTCAAATCTTTAAATTCTTCTTTTTGCTATTTTATAATTAACTCAATATCTGATTGAGAATTTATATCTGCTGTTCCGGATACTTCATAGTAAAGAACGGTATTCATATCTAAAGGAAACTCTCTTTTCTCCTGCATTTTGATATCCGGTAAATTAATTCTATTCAACCAAGATGAAATAATATTATATAATATTTTTTCCACAATATATCCGTTTATTTCTTGAAGATTATCATACGAAATATCCGTCATATCTAATAACCGTAATGCTTCAGAGTACAAGTAGTCATCAATAATGCTACCTACCCCATTTGAAATAGATTCTACATTAAATTTTCCGTTTGATGGTTGAACCACATCCGCAAGTGCAACTATGGATTTTCTGTACTGTTGAACACTGCTTAACAAAGACGAGAATCGTAATTTGTATTTATCACTTACTGAATTGACATTATTAAATATTTCTTCAATCTCGCTAGCAGAAGTATTATTCTTATCAATAACTTTTTTATGATACTTATTAATATTATCAAGACTACCTTTTATATTTAAAAGCCCAATCCACGACTGAAAGTCTAACCACCGATCACCGATAAAATCAGTAAAATCACTATACTTTTCATTTTCCACTTCTTCCACAAGTTTTAAAAGTCTCTGTTTAGACGCAATCGAAAAATCTCGTTCCATACAACAACCCCCTAATTAAACTTGCTGGCAGATTTTACATCGGCATCATAGATACTTGATAATACATTATCAAAAAAATCTATAGAATTTGTAAGCAACGATAAAAATGATTCCATTAATAAAACTTGTTCTTTGTCAATGGAATTTAAAATATCTATTACTTCGCCCGATCCATACATCTGTTCTTCTTTGTTCCAAAACTTATGATTTTCACATTCCATTTTGAGTTTTTTTAATTCTCCGACTTTATCTGCAAGTCTCGGTCCGTTTATACTGATTTCATTCATAATATTTCCCCTAACTTATCTTTCAAACAGGAAAACGTCTGCACTGTCAATAGAATCAATGAAAGTATTGCAAGTTGTACTTATTTCGTTTGAAACGGCATCAATTTTTCCTTTTAATCTAATTGCCCATTTTATGTATTCACTAAGAGCTTCTGCAATTTCGCCTGCACAAATCGCCTCGGATCGTATCTCATTAAGAATATTAATATACTTTTCAAACATCTTATCAATACCGGTACCTCGGACTTTGCAAATACGACCTATTCTCTGAACATACTCATCGTTTATAACCAGATTTGAGTCCATGTTTTTCACCTCCTTCTGGCTTTCTTAGCATGGTTAATATAACCTTTCCTTGATATTATTAAAAAGGAATCCAAAATTTTAAAATGTTTTTAGGGCTTTGATTTATAATCGAATAGATATATTTCCAACTATTTATAAGAGATTTATGATACTTACATCTCAAACCACATCCGGATAATTTGCTTTTTGTAAATCAATAAGCTATTTAATTTTATTGAAGTAAGTATTATATATAATAAAACTGCTACCCAACGAATGTATTGTCATTTCCTAATTAGTAGCAAAACGCAATTGTTTTCTCCAATAAGTGATACGTTGCTTACGATATGATAAATTTGATTCAGCTGTACTCCTTTGACTTCGATATGAATTGATAGAGTTTTGTTTTGAATCAATTTCCCGCTCTACTGAAACTACCGTGTTTTTTAAATTATCAATACGCCTTTGTATTGAATTTATTTCTTTTGCAATAATTTCTTTAGATTCAGTCAAATTATTATATGCGGCTTTGTACTCACTGCCGGACAACAGTAACTTCATACCATCTACATATGAATTAATAAATTTTACCTTAAGGTTTTGAGAATCTATTGTTCCAAGCCTATTCAAACGCTTTGCTTGTCTACTGTAAAAATCATCCTGTAGAGTTTGGTATTTCCTCTTTAACTGGTTCAGTTCATCTATTTGTTTTTCTAATTTATTTATATCAGATATATAGCCAGATTTCTGAGAATATAAAGAGCTTGCTTGCGATTCCAAACTGTGTATCTTATGTTGGATATCGTTTACTTGATTCTGATATTGAGTTAACAAGCGTTCATTATATCTTATGTTTTCCTGAACCTCTGCCCTTGTCATGTCAGTACCTCCTTTTAATAAGAAATGTATATTTAAAGCCAATTTAGCGGCAAATTACATATAATTGATTAAATATAATTGACCAAGATTTACATTTCAACAGCAGCAGTATACTAATAAAATTTACAGTATTCTGCTGCTGTCTCTATGTATCGTAAATCACCTTCTGAATTGGTTTGCGATGTTTTTGTCGGTTTCTTCGACGATTTTTGCCGTTGCTCTGAGGTTGTTAGCAATTTCGTCAAGAAGGTCCTTGGCATTTTTGAAGGAGGGCTTGATTTTATTGTACCTATCTTCATAGCCTCTCATCGCATCCCCTTCCCATTCACCCTTAAGAGTTGTGAGCAGCTTGTCCATTGCGTTAATGAGTTCCTGCATAGACTGTGCATTTTTGTCGGTCTGACTTGCTCTTTGTCTCATGGTTTCAGGGGTCATTCTGATTTGTCCAGCCATTCTAATTCCTCCTTTCTTTGATGTATTTTATAGTAAAATCAGCGTTAGCCGATTTACTACCAAGAAATCACTCCGCAGCTTTGACCAGCTTTAGCTTGATCACACTGCTGTCCTGAATGTAATAAGCATCTCCGGTACCGAGCTTCTTGCGATTTGCCTTTATATCGTCATATGACACATCAAACGGCTTTAAGTTATCCAAATCTTCAAAGCAAATCATGTGTTGATCCTGTTTTATCATACGGATTGGTTCCGGAGCATCATAAGATACTGACGCATTAGCGTAGTTTGCAAATATAACAGCAACATTCAGCCCCTTATAACGGGTTACAATATCTGTGAATTGCTCCGTCAACTCCATATCATCGCCGATTACATTGGCAACATCATTGTTCTGTATCACAAGTAAGAGCAATTCGCTGGAATCACCCATTGTACCGT
>CANQLA010000084.1 GCA_947624605.1 Candidatus Gastranaerophilales bacterium
TTCGGATATTTATGAAAAAATTATAAGACCGCTTGAAAAACAAATGAATGAAACTCCCGTAATATTACGATTTGCAAACCAGGAAGCAAGAAGAATGGGAAGAAATACCGTAGGTACGGAGTTGATTTTAATAGGTATAATGCTGCAAGGTTCCGGTATCGGATATACGGTATTGAAAAATTTAGGCATTACAGTACACGATTTAAGAAAGGTTACAGAACAAATTTTAGGAATAAACGATGAATATATAGATAAAGAAATAACTTTTACGTCCCGAGCGAAATCTGTACTGGATCTTGCTTGGAAGTTTGCTAAATCCGAAATGAAAACAAAAATATATTCCGAACATCTTTTAAAGGCTGTTGCATCTTTACCTGAGTCTTTAGCTATGCGAGTTCTTACAATATTGGGAACAGATTCTTTGGAAATTAATCAAGGTATAAGAAATCAAATTCAGGGAAAATGATAAAAAAGAATATAAGTATCGAGCTTTTGGCCCCGGCAAAAAATAAAAAAATTGCAATTTCGGCAATTAATGCCGGTGCAGATGCTGTTTACACCGGGTATTCAAAATTTGGTGCAAGAAAAGCTGCCGGAAATTCTCTTGATGACATTGCGGAAATTGTAAAATATGCTGATATATACAGGGTTAGTGTTTATGTTACTCTTAATACAATATATTCTGACTCTGAGCTTCAAGAAGTTATTCAACTTATTCATAAACTTTATGATATAGGTGTTTCTGCAATAATTATACAAGACATGGGAATCCTTAATCATAAATTACCTCCAATTCGCATTTTTGCAAGTACTCAATGTCATAATAATTCCGTTGAAAAAATTAAATTTCTTGAAAAAATTGGCATTGAAAGAGTTATTCTTCCGAGAGAATTTTCGCAAAAAGAGATAAAAAATATTGCAAGTCAAACCAATATTGACATTGAAACTTTTGTCCATGGTGCGTTATGTGTTTCATACAGCGGACAGTGCTATTTAAGCTATGCTAACGGCGGTAGAAGTGCAAATCGAGGTGATTGTGCTCAGCCTTGCAGAAAAAAATATTCCCTTTATTCTAACGATGGACAATTAATTATAAAAAACAAATATCTCTTAAGTCTCAAAGACTTAAATCTTTCAAATTATATTAAAGAATATATTCAAGCAGGGGTATCTTCTTTTAAAATTGAAGGAAGGTTAGAAGATTTATCCAGGTTTAATTCCGCCAAAACGCCATCGATTTTTTGTCAAAAATGTTGTTTCTTTTTATAGGCAAAAAATCGATGGCGTTTTGGCGGAATTAAACCTGGATAAATCTTCTGCAGGTATTTCATATCCGGATTTTACACCTGACGTTAATAAGTCTTTTAATCGTGGTTTTACAGACTTTTTTACAGACGGAGTGAGAAAAAACTTTTGTTCTTTTAATTATGTTAAATCAATCGGAGAATATATTGATGAAGTTAAACAAACAGGAAATAATTATTTTATTCTTAAAAAAAATTCATTAAACAAAGGGGACGGTATTTGCTTTTTCGATAAAAATGATGAACTGTGCGGAACAAAGATTATTAATGTTATTGAAAATAAAATATTCCCATTTTCTATGCAAGGTATCAAGAGGAACATAAAAATTTTTAGAAATTATAATAATATTTTTAATAAACAACTTTTGAATAAAGATACTTGCAGAAAAATACTGATTAAAGCTGTTTTAACACTAAGTAAAAATAATTTAACATTAAAATTTATTGATAACGAAAACAATGTTGGGCAAGCCTGCCTTGAAGGTTTTTTTGTTCATCCTGAAAATCCTGATATGGCATTTAATATCATAAAAGAAAATATTTCCAAAACAGGAGGCACCGAATTTGAGGTCATAAATATTCATATCAATTCCGATTTGTTTTTTATACCATTAAGTATATTAAATAATTTAAGGAGAGAAGCAATAGCAAAATTAAGGGAAAAAAGAAAAAAATCACTTATAAGACAAAAAAGAAAAAAAGAAATTACTTACAGTGAATATCCAATAAAAATTTTGGATTACAAAGCAAATATACTTAATAGTTCAGCGGAAAATTTTTATAAAAATTGCGGTGTTAAATTAATTCAAAAATCAATTGAAAAATCTAAAATCATAAATAATAAAATAGATTTAATGACTACAAAACACTGTATTAAATATACTTTAGGGTTATGCAATAAATATTTTAAAAATGATAAAAATTATTCTGAACCGTTTATTCTTTCTGATGAAAATAATAATCTGTATATACCGGATTTTGATTGTAAAGATTGTATAATGTATATTAGAGCAAAAAATGGAGTAAAAATATGTAACAATATATAACAAAAAAATAAAATTTATGAATAAAAAAAACAGAAAATGTTTTTATATATATAGATGTTAGAATTTTATGTACAGAAAGTAATTTTTAATTAAGGAAAAGTTATGGGTATAGTTGATGCATTAAGAAACGGTAAAGTTGAATATACGGGCAAATCCGCTAACAATGTTAAGATATCGGTAGGAAACGGTAATTCTAATATATCAGTAAAAGGAAACAATGTTGATATTACAACCGGTACAGGAAATCAAAATGTAGTAGTATTGGGAAATGATGTTGATATAAAACTTGATCAAAACGCAAGTAGCGATTGGGATTTTGAAAACGATTTTGATCACGTTGGAGTAATCAGTGATAAAGGAAATGTCAATATAAATACCGGAGATGGAAATGATTTGGCGATTGCAATTGCAGATAATCTGAATATTGAGATGGGTAATGGCAATCACAGTGTAGATTTTTGGGGAGATGATGTCAACATAAATTTAGGAAATGGTGACAGCAGTATACATACTTTAGATAAATCTATAGCTAACGGAAGTATTACCGAAAATACAACTTGGAATCTTGGATTTGAGGAAATAAATATCGGAAAGGCTGCTGTTTCAGCTATTGAAAATGATACGGTAGTTAAAACCGCTAATCAATGGGAAGAATATAATACGGAAGACAAAAATGGTTTTCTGCAAAATATTAAAAACACGTACAATTTAGACAATGCAAGTATGTCTATGATAGAAAAGTTGTATGATAGCGGAGAATTATTTGCAACATTTACCAATAATGGAAAAACATATCCAAGGTATTCTATTATGAAATCCGTAACACAAAAGAATGCAAACGGCAGTGCAAAGAATATTCTGTGTTATAACGATTATACGGTAGGCAGTGAAGGTATGCATACACGTGGGTTAATTGAAACCAAAAATGCAGTTTACGGTTCAACAATTAATGTTGGAGGCAAGACTTATGGTTTTGCGGAATGTGTTGCAACAAAAGATTTTGACGCAAATCAGTCATATACGATAGAGGAAACCAAAGATGTATATACCGAACAATATTATCAATTAGACGGTTCTAAAAATTTAAAAATTCACACTGGTAATTCAAACACAAATATAATAGATGTTACTGCTCAGGGAACAGTTGATATTGAAACAGGTGATATTGTAGATCCTAATGTGGGATATGGTAATCTTATAAATGTTGATGCTTCGGTAAGAACAGAAACAGAAGTCGTTAAAAATACAGTAAAAACAGGAAATTCTAAAACTGTACATTGGGGAATAAACAGAGGCGGTACATATACATCTCCGTTAATATTTGATACAAATAAAGATGGCAAAGTTAGTGCAAAAAGCGGAAATGGTGTAGATGTTAATAATGATGGCATTGCAGACGGATATGCATCAGATGGTGACAAAATGCTTGCCATGAGTGATATCAACAGTAACGGTGCGGTTGATGGTAATGAAGTATTTGGTAATAATACAGTAAGTCCGTTTACCGGTAAGCCTCTTAATGCCGCAAATGGTTTTGAAGCTTTGAAGTTGTTGGCTCAACAAGCGGAACATTACACTAATATTAAATGTTATAATAATGGGCAGGTTAACTTAGCCGCTTTAAAATCTGCATTGGCAACAGTGGGAGTAAATCTCGGTTATATTAGTGATTCAAATACTAATAAATTAGAAGATTTAGAAAGTTATGATATTGCTTCCGTTTCAGTCGACAATTATAATGAAACCGAACAAACAGGAGATGTTCAACACAGACAGCAAGGTTCATATACTTCTGCTGATGGTTCTACTCATTCCGTTGATGATGTTTGGTTCAGAAACAGAAACGTATTTGACAAAATGCGTGATGGTTGGCTATGATTTTAGTTTGATAATTTGAATATAATATTAAAATTATTAAAAATAGGAAAAAGAAAACATTTTCCTATTTTTTAATTGCAAAATATAATCTGAACAATTATAATACTTAATATGTACAAATATTACCGTAAATATGTACCATATTTATTTTTATTACCTGCTATAATAATTTTGGCATTATTTTTCTTTACACCGTTTTTTGAAACTGTCCTATTAAGTTTCAGGGATTATTCCACCAGTTTATATAATCCTTCACATATCGGAACAGAAAATTATATTTTACTGTTATCATCAAAAGAATTTTATCAAGTATTATGGAATACATTTTTATATTTATTCGGAGCGGTTCCAATACTGACGATTTTTCCTTTAATTTTGGCAATATTGATTAATCAAAAGATAAAATGTATAAATTTATATAAATTATTAATTTATTTACCTGTGATAATTTCTATAGTTGTTGTTGCAATTGCTTTCAAATGGTTATATGCAGATAATGGTATTTTAAATTATTTTGCACAATTATTAGGTTTTTCAAAAACACAATGGTTAACATCGCCAAATATAGCTCTTTGGTCAGTTGTTGCAGTAACTGTCTATAAAGGAATCGGGTATTATATGATGATATATTTGTCAGCATTAATTGGAGTGCCAAAAGATTTATTAGAGGCTGCTGAAGTTGATGGTGCAGGTTTAATACAAAAGCATGTGAGTGTTACTATACCATATCTTATGCCAACAATTGCTTTAGTGGTAACTGTTTCTTCAATATCCGCATTAAAAGTTTTTGCTGAAATTTATGTTATGACAAGAGGAGGTCCGTTAAATTCTACCAAAACGATTGTATATTACATATACGAAAGAGCTTTTGAAAATTTGGATTTATCGGTTGCTTCTGCTGCTTCGGTAATATTGTTAATAGTTGTGATGATTTTTTCAGCATTAAACATTTTGATTTTTGAAAGGAAAAAATACGAATTGTGAATAAACATTTAAAAGGATTTTTTTCGCACAGTATATTAATCATAGTTTCATTGTTATCAATATTTCCTTTTTTGTGGTTGATTTCTACTGCAACAAAAGGGCAAGCAGAAAATATATTCCAATATCCTCCGCATTTTATACCTGAACAAATCACTTTTCAAAATTTCATTGGAGTATGGAAGCAAATACCGTTTATGAAATATTTTTTCAACAGTATAATAGTAGCAATTTTTACTGTAATATTAAATGTTATTTTTTCGGCACTGGCAGCATACCCTTTAGCAAGGATGAGTTTTAAAGGTAAAAATTTTATTTTTTATCTTATATTATCAACGATTATGGTACCATTTCAAGCAATAATGCTTCCTATATATTTAATAGTTTTAAAATTAAATCTTGTTGATACAATTAATATTTTTGCAGGCTATTTAGGATTAATTTTACCTTTTGCGGTAAATGCATTTGGCATTTTTCTGATGAGGCAGGCATTTATGTCTGTTCCAAAAGAATTGGAAGAATCCGCATTTGTAGATGGATGTAATATATTACAGATATGGGGAAAAATTCTTATACCTTGTGTTTCACCTACGGTTGCTATACTTGCAGTATTTACATTTATAGGTTCTTGGGGAGAGTTTTTATGGCCAAGTATTGTATTGACTGATAAAACTTTATACACTTTACCTGTAGGGATAAATGATTTACAAGGCATGTTCAGTTCAAATTGGAGATATATAGCAGCAGGTTCAATAATATCTATAATTCCGATTATAATATTCTTTCTTGCAATGCAAAGATATTTTATATCCGGACACAATGAAGGAGCATTAAAAGGATAATATAATAAATAAGCTTGCATTTTAAAATTGAATGAATATAATGAAATATACTTTATTATGTTGTGTACAGATATATAGAAAAGGTGAAGAATTATGCAAGAACTTGAAAAACAATTTCACATTCACTGTGTGGAAGGAGATGTCGGAAGATATGTAATATTGCCCGGAGATCCCGGCAGATGTGAATCAATAGCCAAACTTTTTGACAATGCAAAGCATGTTACTCAAAACAGAGAATACAATATATATACGGGGACTCTTTTAGGAGAAAAAGTCAGTGTATGTTCAACGGGAATAGGCGGGCCTTCCGCTTCCATTGCTATGGAAGAACTTCATAATATAGGTGCTGATACATTTATACGTGTGGGAACATGCGGAGGAATAGATTTAAATGTACAGTCAGGAGATATAGTTGTAGCAACGGGTGCAATACGTTTTGAACACACGTCAATGGAGTATGCACCTATAGAATATCCTGCCGTAGCAAATTTGGATATTACTATTGCTTTACGTCAGGCAGCACTTGCTTTAGGCAAAACAACTCATACAGGAGTTGTTCAGTGTAAAGATGCATTTTACGGTCAGCATAGTCCTGCCAAAATGCCTGTTTCTTATGAACTTTTACAAAAATGGGAAGCGTGGAAAAAATTAGGTGTAAAAGCTTCTGAAATGGAATCAGCTGCTTTATTTGTTGTTGCTGATGCACTTAAATGCCGTTGTGGTTCTTGTTTCCATGTAATTTGGAATCAAGAAAGAGAGGCTGCAGGTTTAGACCAAAAAATGAGTGAAGATACTTCTGCTGCTGTCAAAGTTGGTGTTGAAGCATTAAAATTAATTATAGCTCAAGATAAAGCATAAAATTTTATTGTATTTTAATATTTTTAAAAAGGACTACAGTTTGTATATTGTAGTCCTTTTTGTTTATTAAAACATATTTTATTGAAAAAGTTGAATTTTTGATATTATCTATGAATGTTCAACTTGTTTAATGGTTACTGTTTCTTGTTTTGAATTAGTGCCATTTTATTAAAATATGTCTTTACATAATTTTTTAAATTCACTCAATTAATAATAATTATTTAAATTTTTTCAAAGGTTGATTTCATATAACTTTTTTGTATTAAATTGCCTTTTGTATATGTTTTTGTTAATATAATTTTGCATTAATAATTTATTGAAAACGGAAATATGTATAAAGAAGAATTACAAGAAATTGAAAATAAATGTATTAAATGCTTTAAATGTAATTTGGCTAAGACAAGAACAAATATAGTATTTTCAGATGGTGTTCCCAATAATAAAATGATGTTGATTGGAGAAGCACCGGGTTTTTATGAAGATCAAAAGGGCATACCTTTTGTCGGAAAGGCCGGACAGCTTTTGGATAAAATTTTTGCTTCGGTCGGATTTTCAAGAAATGATGTTTATATTTGTAATACAATCAAATGTCGTCCGCCGGAAAACAGAAATCCACTTCCGGAAGAAAAAAATGCGTGTTATGAATATTTAAAAGCACAAATTGAAATTTTAAAACCTAAAATAATATTAATTTGTGGAAATGTTGCTTTAAATACAATGCTTCCGGAAGAAATAGGCATTACCCGAGTCAGAGGAAAGTGGTTTGACGGACCGTATAATTCTAAAATGATGCCGATTTTTCATCCTTCATATCTTTTGCGAAATGATTCAAGGACAAAAGGAAGTCCAAAGTGGCTTATGTGGCAAGATATACAAGAAATCAGAAAAGAATATGATAAGTTATAACTTTTCACCGATTAATTTTCAATTTATGTATTTTATTTAAGATAAAAAAAAACCGACTGATTACAGTCGGTTAAAATTTCTCTACCTTACAAATTATTTGACTATGGCAATCATTTTGCCTATACCCATATCGGAATTTACCGATTTAGCACATGAAAGTGCATTTGCTCTCCTCTTTTGTGCACCTCTTAATAAGAATTCTACTCCGTTTGAGATATTATTATTTGAAGTGCTTAATTTCTTTATCATTATTAAAACCTTTTTTAATATTTTTCTTACATATTATTTATCGGCATATTTAATTAAAAACTTTATTATTTAATGTTTGATTGTTACGATTTGTTAACAAATAATGTTGTTATAAAAAGCAACCGTCCCGCAGTATGCCTGCGGGACGGTTATCAGATGATTCCTTAATAATTTCTTATCCTTTATATTCTTTTTCAAAGCCAAATAGTGAACTTATAGATTCATCATCATGAATACGAGAAATAGCTTCGCCTAAAATTGGAGCTACACTTAGTTGTGTGATTTTAGACGGAGCTCCTTCTTTTAACGGAATAGTGTTTGTAACTATTACTTCTTCAATCGGAGCTTCTTCAAGTCTTTGAAGTGCTGAACCCGAAAATACAGGATGAACTG
>CANQLA010000085.1 GCA_947624605.1 Candidatus Gastranaerophilales bacterium
CTGTGTTTGCAATAAAATCCACTATTGATGATATGGTTCCTCCTACAATTAACCTTGATAATCAAGATGAAAATGTCGGTAATTTAGATTATGTCCCTTTTACCGCAAGACAACATGAAGTTAAATATGCAATGTCAAATTCATTTGGATTCGGCGGATGTAATGCTGTTTTAATTTTTAAAAAATACAATGAATAAAAAGAAAAATTTTATATTTGTTGTAATATCTGCTGATTAGAAATATTTAAGCAAATTTTATCTTTACAGCTTGTCATTCTTCTGTCCCATAAACAAGGTCTGCAATCACAATCAGCTTTTATAACTACAACGTTATTTCTCTTAGGAACCAGTTTTTTTTCATCAGTCGGACCAAAAATTGCAATTGTTTTTACACCAAGAGCAATTGCAAGATGCATTGGTGCGGAATCACAGCAAACGACAACCTTTGAACCGGCCATTAATGATGCAAGTTCATTTAAGTTTTTAGTTTGACCATAAAAATTGTGCAAATTTTCACAATTACAATTCTTTTCATTCAAAATACGCAAAATCTCATAAATACATTCTTCATCATCAGGTCCGCCGACCAAAGCAACTTTTTCACCTTTATTCAGTAAAAGTTCCGTAAGCTCTGCCCATCGTTCATTTCCATAACTTTTGATAATATTTTTTTCAATGCTCATTTTGCTTACGCCGGGGTGTATAACAATCATTTCTGCGGTCTTTGTTGATTTTTCGGCATTTATACTTGGATCTTCATATTCGCATTTTGTAAATTCGTTGACCAAATCGTGATACATTCTTCCTGCATATTGATTTTTATTAAGTTTAACGGCTTGCGTTAATAAATTTTTTGTAATACCGCCTGAGTCATATCCTATCCTGTTCTTTATTCCCATAAAAAACAATAACAGCGGTATCATTTTATTTGCTCCCGAAGAAATAACAGTATCATAATTACAGAATCTGACTTTTAAACATAATTTTAACAATTCTAAATATTTATTTTTTGATTTTATATCAACTAATAATAATTTATCTATATTACAGCTTAAATCTTTTATACTTTTACTTCTGGGTTCAAGGCATAATGTTATTTCAGACTCAGGGTACTTTTCTTTTACACTTTTTATTACGGGTAAAAATAATATTTCATCACCTATACCGCCAAAGTTAATTAATAATATTTTTTTAATAGAATTCATAATTAAAAAGGTCTTGTTTGATTAAGTTTATTTCTGAGTTCTCTAAACCTTACTATATCTTCTTTAGCTTTGCCGGATTCTTTGAACAGAACCTGACTTGAAGGATGAACCATAAGAATATAGTCAATATGTATTTCAATAAAGTTGTATTTCCTCGGAGGTGCAGAAGTTGTTCTGGACAATATTTCAGCATTTGTAACCGCAAGAAAACGCTTCTCTTTGTCATTTAATAAATCGGTTAGTTCTCTATTTGTATTTGTGTATTTTGATACGTAAACAGTACCTTTAATATCGTGATCTACAGTCAAAATACATACTTCTATAGGTATAGTATCTGTTGAATTTTGTTCCATATTATAACCTCATTTATCTTTTATAATTGTATTATATATTATAAAACAAAAAATGTTTTATTTTTTCCGAATTTCATAACGAATAACTGCTGCTTTTCCGGCAGGAAGATTTACAATCAAATTGCCTCTGGCATCATCACACTCTCCAAAAGATGTTAAGACTTGATAATATTTCAATTTTCTTTTCGGAAAAACTTTAATTACAGAATATGTTGAGTGTTTTTGATCGGTATTCACCGCAACGATTACACCTTCTTTTTTATATTTACGTTCATATGCAAATATTTTATCATCAGAAGTTTTAAGAATTTTAAAGGAACCCTTTGTTACTATATCACCTAATTTTTCTCTTAAAGAAATTGAATTTTTAAGCATATTCAATGCTTCAATATTTTTACCGCCGGGTTTTCTTGAATAATTGAATATATCAAGTTGATTTTTATGGGTAAAATAAGTATCACAATCAGTATAAGTTTTTTCAGCCTTTTTACCGGAATAAGAATAATCATACTTGTCCCCGGTTGCAAATCCGTCAACATAATATGGATTCAAAGGTAAAGTTGCATTCATATACATAATTGCCTGAGGATAATTTTTTGAAACAGTATAAGCACTTTTTAAATCGTGAGTGTCAAAACATCCGATAACAGATTTTTTCTGCCCGCGTTTAGATAAATATTTTATGTGTGCAAATACTTTTTCTAAGTCTTTTGACGATTTAAAATTCAAAAAATTAAGACAATTCCCGTAATAACCGTCAAACCCTGCTGCTAATAATTTTTTGTAATTTGCGGTAGGTGAAGGTACTTCAGGAGGTGCCCACGCTTCTGCGGTTTCTGCAAGAAACATAAATTCAGGATCTTTACTTCTTGCATAATTTATAATTTCCGTCCAAAATTTTTGAGGTTTAATAGGAGCCACATCAGCTCTGATTCCGTCAGCACCTATTTCAATTAACATATCAACAAATTTTTTATGCTCATTAACAACAGGTTCATATAAAGAACCATCTTCATTTACAATTTTTAATAATCTTACATCCGACCAATCAACCGGAATTATTGATTTACCCGCATTATCCCTTAATAAAAATTCCGGGTGTATTTCCTCTATATCAGGCGAAACGCATGCCGGAATATCGACAATAACACGTATTCCTCGTTTGTGGCATTCCCGAATAAATTTTTTTGCTTGTTGTTTGGGTGTTAATGCAGAAGTTTTATCTGCTAATTCGGGGTTAATAGCAGCTATTTCTTTCATTGCATATAAAGAACCTGCTGTTCCCAAAGCATTTTTTTTACCTACGGGAGTTATTGGTAAAAGGTGAATTGTATTAATTCCCATGTCTTTGAGTTCATCCAGTCTTTCTGTGGCATTCAGAAAATTGCCTGTTTTTTCTCCTTTATAAGGTTCAACGATTTCATTGCCATTACTATCGACGGCATTAAAGCTGCGAATATTAAGCTGATATATTACAGCTTTATTATTAAGAAACATGGTTCTTAAATCATTCTTTTCATACTCACGTGCTGCAGCACAACTAGCCAATATTGCGGAGGCTATGACCGCTGTTAATAATTTCTTCTTCATATTAAAATTATATCAAATATTCTGCACATTGAATAGTTTTTATCATATAATTTAAATATAAATAACAATTTGAGGTATAAATGAAAGAAAAATTACAACTATTATTCAAAACTATTTCGTCTGAAATTGCCAAGGCGTCGACTGTTGCAGAACTTGATAATGTAAAAAACATTCACATGTCAAGAAAAAGTGAACTTAACAATATCAGAAAAAATCTTAAAGATTTATCGGACACAGATAAGAAAATAATCGGAAGTTTAACAAATAAAATATTTCAGGATTTACAAATACTTTTAGAAGAAAAATATGAATTGCTTAAAACTGCTGAAAGGAATGAAAAATTAAAAGCCGAAGTAATTGATATTACACTTCCCGGAACATACATTCCTTTTGGCAAATTACATCCCATAACAAAAACAATAAACGAGATTACTGAAATTTTTCAAGGTATGGGTTTTTCAATTGCAAGTGCCGAAAATTCTCCGGAAGTTGAAACGGAATACATCAATTTTGACATGCTTAATTTCCCTAAAGAGCATCCTGCAAGAGATATGCAAGATACTTACTATTGCGAAAATTCAGATAATATTATTTTAAGAAGTCAAACATCAGGTACGCAAATCAGAGAAATGCTTTCTAAAAAACCGCCAATAAGAATAATTTCTCCCGGCAGAGTTTTCAGATGTGAATCAATAAGTGCCAGAAAACATAATCAATTTCACCAAATTGAAGGTCTTTTGATTGATAAAAATATTTCATTTTCGGATTTGAAAGGAACATTAAATGAGTTTATAAAAATATATTTTGGAGGCGAAAGACCAACAAGATTGAGAAACAGTTTTTTCCCGTTTACAGAGCCAAGCTGCGAAGTTGATGTTCAATGTATAATGTGTTCCGGCAAAGGATGCAGAACTTGCTCAGGAACCGGATGGTTGGAAATTTTAGGTGCCGGCATGGTTGATATTAACGTATTGAAAAATGTCGGTATAGATTCTGAAACATATTCCGGATTTGCTTTTGGTATGGGAGTTGAAAGAATGACTATGCTGAAATATGCAATAGATGATATACGGTTATTTTTTAATAATGACATTCGTTTTTTGGCACAATTCAGAGGCAGATAATATGCTTGCAAAGAGAATCATCCCGTGCCTTGATGTATCAGACGGTAAAACTGTGAAGGGAATAAATTTCAGTAATTTAAAATTTGCCGGTGATCCTGTAAAACTGGCTTCTAAATATTCCGCAGACGGTGCTGATGAACTTGTATTTCTTGATATAACTGCCACAAGTGAAAACAGAAATACTACTGTTGAAATGGTTGAAAAGGTTGCTAAATCAGTTTTTATTCCTTTTACTGTAGGAGGAGGTATAAAAAATATTTCTGAAATAAATACACTTTTACAAGCCGGAGCAGATAAAATTTCTATCAATTCCGCAGGTGTAAAAAATCCTCAATTAATAGAACAGGCAGCAAATTATTTTGGTTCACAATGTATTGTTGCTGCAATTGATTCAAAGTTCATTGAAAATGATTACTATGTATTTATTAACGGCGGAAAAGTAAATTCCGGTATTAAATTGTCAAATTGGATTAAAAAAGTTGAAAAGCTCGGAGCAGGAGAAATATTGTTAACCTCAATGGATGCTGATGGTACTCAAAACGGTTTTGATATAAAAATGTTAAAAAGCATAAATCAAAATCTGAATATACCGATTATTGCTTCCGGAGGTGCAGGTGCGAATCCTCAACATTTTAAAGATGTGTTTCAATATGCAGATGCTGCTCTTGCTGCTTCAATTTTTCATTACAATACACTGCCTGTTAAAACTTTAAAAAAAGAATTAGAAAAATACAACATACCTATAAGGAGAATTTATGACTGATTCTGTATCTTTTGATCCCGGTTTGGGAAAACTTACCATTGATTTATATTCTGAAATATATATAATTGAAAATGATTTGGAAAACATATCACAACTGTCAAGAAAAATAAGATATTACAGATTTTCCTATAAAAAAATACACAAAGCTATGATGAATAATCTTGCTTTTTATAACGGATGTTTGGCTTGGGCTTATTACATTGTTAAAGCGTGTCCGCAGTCTGTATTAACGGGAAATCCGTTTATTTCATTGTCTGAGGAACAAAAAAAACAATACGCTCCTGCAGAAATGGTTGATTTTTTTATAGATTATCTTGCAAAGTATAAATCAGATTTAAAATATTACAATATTAAAGATGGTGCTTTACCGGATAATACCGAGCAAATTTTATCTTTATACAGAGAATTTATTTCTCTGAATGAAGGGTTCATAAAAGCTCATAAAAGTTCAGATATAATTCTTCCCGAAAAATTAATTTACTCATTACCTGTTGAAGAAATAAAAAATAAAATAGAATATGCACTCTTAAACCAAGACGTTTTGGTATTGTTACAACTATAATTACAGTTTTATACTTGAATATTCATTATTTTTTGTTTAAAATATGATAACTTAAAGGAAATATCATGTCGGATTTGAATTTTGAAGAATTTGCCAAATCTTGTCTTATTAATAGGACCGTTGACGGTAATAAGTCAAATGATTTAATTGATAGTTTACAAAAATCATTAAGTACTGACGATTATATTAATATACTTAATTATTTTTTTGAAATTACTAATAATCATGTAGTTATATTTCATATACTAAAGTTGATGAATAAATATAAATCAAAAGTATTTGTTTCTTCACTTGTAGATGCACTTGTGTTAAAAGAAAAATATAAAGATAAAATACAAGACATGGAAATACAAACACAAATAAGAGTAAGCATAGCAAAAGTGTTAGCAAATATAAAAGATAATTCATCCGTAAATGCATTATTATATTGTCTTAATAATAAAGAAGAGAATTATAAATTGCGATTAAGCTGTGCGGAAGCACTTGGAAAAATAGGAGACAAATATGCAATTAAACCGTTATCGGAAATATTAAAAGATGATAATGAAAATTCAGTTTATTTAAAGGAGTCAGCAGCATTTGCACTTGGTATGATAGGAGATATGAAGGCAATTGACCCTTTAGTCAATATATTGGAAACGAAAAAAGGCATAATGGATAAATTTACATTTTTGAAAGAGAGGGCAATTGAAGCTCTTTCAAAATTGAATATAAAGAGCGACAGAGTTTTTAAAGCACTTGCAAATTCTCTGAAAGATAAATCCGAACAAGTAAGAATTAATGCTGTAGAAGCACTTTCTGCGATAGATGACAACAGAGTTACGGAAGTATTGTATTCTTGTCTTTCGGATAAATCCGAAAATGTAGTCAAAAATGTTATTATTGCACTGTTTAATATAAACGGAGAGAAAATTTTGTATGACATTTTAAATGATTATTCTTTACCTGAGAATACGATTCGTCAGGTAAAAGAAGTCATAAAAGAAATAGAAGAATCAGAAGATTCAGAATATTAGAAGCTCATAATAATAATTTTTATGCATAATTCAGATGATTTCTTAAAATAAAATCCGTTTTATAATACGAAAACGGAGGATATTGAATGCCCAAGTATCATATAAAAAAGAAGAGCAGGGTAAAAAAGAAAAAATTTATAAATTTAAAATTAATTTTATTATTTTCTTTTACTTTTGTAGTAACTCTTTTTGTTATAAGTTCAGTTTTAAAAAATTATTCTCCACCTGTAGATGTTAATATAGGTAATACGGAAGAAACATATACCGGTGATTTAAATGAAGAAGATGAAGATTTTCAAGTGGCAGAGATTGATGAAAGATTAAAATGGCTTCAAATTGAAGATAACAATACTCAGCAAATTGACAGAAATCGAGAACATTATGCGGAAGATGAAGATGAAACAAGCAGTGAAATTCACAAAGATGTAAAAGATAAAACATCAAAAAGCAATATTAGAAATAAAAAACCAACGCAAATGATTGAAAATAATAAAAAAGGTTCTCAGCCCTATGAAAATTATCATATAAAAAATATTTCAGAACCTGTTATTTTGACAAAATCAGAAATTATAAAACCAACAGTTAATAAAGATAATGCAAACAGTTCTAAAGTTTATGTAGGTTATTATGAAACATATGAACAAGCTGAAATAATAAAAAAGCAAATAGATAATACAATACCCGGATATAATCCGTATATAAAAAAAGTAAATAATCAATATATAATACAAGTTGCATCATTTGCAGATAAAACAAAAGCAGTTAATTTTAAACTTGAACTTTCAGATAAAGGTTTTCCGGCAAGAATAACCGTAAAAAATTAAGTATTTAAATTTCTTCGGACATACCGGTTATTTTGGCATTATAAGAAAAAACCGGCAAGTGTTTGACGAGATTAATATTAAGGAAAGTAAAAAACCTTGTTCAATTATGAAGAAACATTAAGATGAAATTAAAAAGTGGGGATAGGATGGGAAGGGGATATATAGGGAGTTTTAGACAGGAGCAGACATGGAAACATGGAAATATATTGCGTATATACAATTTATATACGCAATTATTTTTAAGAGAATGTTTTTATAAAAGTGTAAGAGAAATAAAAAACAAAAAGAGAAAAGATAGGAGAAAGAAAATGGGTTACGCATTATTTACAGCAAGAATCATGAGTTTACAAGCACAGAAGAATCAATACAATTTAAAGTTAATACAATTGAATGATAAACAAAATGAATTAACAAATAAAACAACAAGAATGCAAAATAAAAATAATAAAATAGATGCAACGCAGAATAAAGCAAGTTTGGCAGGTTCAGCTATAGGAACAATAGGTGGCTTTATATTAGGTGGTCCTGCAGGAGCGGCAATAGGCAACCTCGCAGGAAATGCAATAACAAGTCTAGTAAATGGTGGTATCGATGCAGGTCAAGAAAGTGCAAAAAAATATGAACAAGCAGAATTGGCAAGACAACAACAGGAAATCGATACAGAAAAACAAAGATTAGAAACATTATTGCAAGCAGCAGATCAAGAACTTCAAGAATTAAAAAATCAACAAAAAACCGCAATTAAAAATGCAACTCCGTCATATGTAGGTTAATTAAAAGAATTGAAAAAAGAAGGAACTGAGAAATCAGTTCTTTTTTTTTATGAGTAAAACAATAAAGATTAGAAAAAGGAATTAAGGATAGAGAAAATTCGCAATGAGTAAAATAGTATTTTAAACATATATTTTTGAAATATAAAATTATAATTATTTTAAATACAAAAAATATTTCATAAAATAATTTTTAATTTTTTTTTAAAGAAAATACATTTTTTTTTAGTTATTTTGAAATATTTCA
>CANQLA010000086.1 GCA_947624605.1 Candidatus Gastranaerophilales bacterium
GCTCAGCAATATTTCTGAAATATATAATTCGTTTTCAGCTCTAAGTGAAGCACATAATAGCCCTTTTTCATTAGGAAAATCATTGGTTAAGTATTCCATTTTTGTTAACACATTTTTATGGTTAATAAATTTTTTCCAATAAATATCTTTTTCATTTTCGATGTTCTTTGCAAGTATTTGAGCTTTTTTTTCATAACGATCAAGAACTTCTATATCTTTCATATGTTTTTTATAGTTTCTGCAAATATCACAATGATATGACTTCATTTTTTGCATAAGAGATTTTGTTTTATCTAAAAATTCCGAAACATCCGGCAGATTCTTTTGTCCCTTTTGTTTTGCTTGTTTAATAAGTGTCTTAGATAGTTTTCTGTGAACAACATAAGTCTCTTTAATTTTATTAAATTCTTGTAAGTCCTTGTGTTTAAGGTTGTATGGACATACAAACGAATTTATTTTTTCAATCATTTTATCGGTTTCTTCTTTTTGAAGAATTAATGGTTTTAGTCTGTCAGAAGAAGAATAATAGCCAAAACTTTTTAAAATCAACTCTTTTGATTCTTCAAGCGAAAATTTTTGCAGTAAATTTAAGACCATTGAGTATTTTGGTGAAAATCTGCTTTCAAGAGCATTTGCATCAGATAAAACAAGCTGTGCAACTTCTTCGGGAGATTGAAATGCCGTGCCGACAACAATAACATATCCTATTTTATCCATACCTCTTCTTCCGGCACGACCTGACATTTGTAAAAATTCATTGGCAGTTAATAATCTGTGTCCTGTATCTGTTCTCTTGCTGATTGATGATATAACAGTTGAACGTGCAGGCATGTTTATTCCTGCTGCAAGTGTTTCGGTTGAAAAAACTACTTTTATTAATCCTTTTTGAAAAAGTTTTTCAACAAGAACTTTCCATCCCGGCAATAATCCTGCGTGATGTGATGCAACTCCGTGATATATGCAGTTAAGATGCTTGTTACCTGCAAGATAAGGATTTTCTGATAAATAATCATTTACAATTTGTTGAATTTCTTTTGCTTCTTCTTTTGTTATTAAATCTAAATCACAGCATTTTTCCATCTGTTCATCGCATTTTTTTCTGGAAAATGTGAAGTATATTGCCGGAAGCATATTTTTTTTATGAAGAGTGGCTATAACATTTTTTGAAGTATTTTTCTGTTTATTTCTAAAGTTTTTATCACGTTTTTCAGGTTTAATTTTTTTATTTAACTGACCATCCGGTGTGAGTAACGGTAATACATCAAATGGTTTTGAGGAATCATAATAATAAAATCGCAGCGGAACCGGTCTAAAATCTGTATATACACACTTTGTTTCGGAATGAACGGTATTTATCCAATCACAAAGCTGTTTAGCATTAGCAACCGTCGCACTTAAAGCTATAATTTGAATATCAGAAGGACAATATATAATGCTTTCTTCCCAAACCGTTCCTCTCTCTTCATCGTTCATATAGTGAACTTCGTCAAGAACTACATATTTAACATTTTTGAGATTTTTAGAAATTTCTCCCAAATTTGTACCATAAAGCATATTTCTGAAAACTTCTGTAGTCATAACAACTATTTGAGCATCTCTGTTAACAGAAGTGTCGCCTGTTAACAGTCCAACTTTTTCTTCACCGTATTTTCTGCCAAAATCAGAAAATTTTTGATTTGAAAGTGCTTTCAATGGTGTTGTATAAATCAGCTTTGTTCCATTTTCTATTGCTTTTTGAATAGCATATTCCGCAATACAAGTTTTTCCGGCTCCGGTTGGTGCGGAAACTACTACACTTTTACCATTATTTATATGTTCTACGGCTTCTTTTTGGAAGTCATCAAGTTCAAAATTAAATCCAAGCACTATATTTTTTCTTCTTCCATAATATCCATTAAATGATTCAAGCGTTTCATCGTTTGTTTGAATTGTTCTATATTAAGACTTTGTGCACCGTCAGAAGAAGCACAGTCAGGATTATGGTGAACTTCCATCATAACTCCGTTTGCTCCTACTACTAAACCTGCTTTTGCAAGAGGTTCAACCAGATATCTTCTGCCGGTACCGTGACTGGGATCTATTATGACAGGAAGATGGGAATATCTTTTGATAACAGGAATTGCAGCTACGTCGAGGGTATTTCTTGTATATGTGCTGTCAAATCCTCTTACTCCTCTTTCACATAATATAACTTTCGGATTGCCTGTACTTAAAACATATTCTGCTGCAAGTAAAAATTCTCTGATTGTAGCTGCAGGCCCATTTTTAATCATTACAGGTTTTCCTGTCATTCCTGCCGCTTTTAATAATTTGAAGTTTTGCATGTTCCTTGCACCAATTTGCAAAATATCTGCATATTCACATATTAAAGGCAAATCTAAAGTGTCCATAACTTCAGTTACAACAAGCATTCCTGTTCTTTCCGATGCAATTTTTAGAAACTCAAGGCCTTTTTCTTCATATCCTTGAAAATCGTATGGTGAAGTTCTCGGTTTAAATGCACCACCTCTTAAAAAATTACATCCGCATTCTTTTGCCGCATCTGCTACTCTTAAAAGACCGTCAAGTTCCGCTTCCACACAGCACGGTCCTACCATCATCTGAGGTCTGTTTTTTCCTCCTATTTTTATACCGTTCTTAAACTCAATTACTGTATCATCCGGCTGTCCTTCTCTTGATGCCAATTTATAGGGTTCTGATATTAGTTTTACTTCTCTAACACCTTCATAAGATGCTACTGCCTGCGGTTGGAACAGCTTTCTGTCACCTATTGCCGCAATGACCGTCATTATATCTCCACGATTTAAAACTGCCTTAAAACCATTACTCTCAAGGTATCTTACAACTGCTTGTGTCTGATTTTCCGAAGCTTTCGGCTCCATAACTATAATCATAATTCCTGTCCTTATTTATCTTTTTATAATATCTTTTTCTTGTTTTAAAATGGCATTCCCGGATATTGGGGAAATTTCGGCATCTTTGGCATTTTGAATTTCCCTTTTTTTGCTTTTTCCTGCATGTTTGATAATCCTTTCATCATTTTTCTCATTTGTTCAAATTGTGTTAAGATAAGGTTTACTTCATTTATTGGAAGCCCGGAACCTGATGCAAGCCTTTTCTTTCTTGAACTGTTAATGATGTCCGGATTGTCTCTTTCCTCCGGAGTCATACTGTTAATAAATGTTTCTACTTTTTTCAGCTGCTTTTCTCCTTCTTGTGCAATGGTTTCTCTGTTTTCTTTATTTAATCCCGGAATTGGCAACATACCTAATAAATTTTCTATTGAACCGAACATTTTCATTTGCTTTTGAATTTTTAAAAAGTCATTGAATGTAAATTCGGCTTTTTTCATCTTTGCTTCAAACTCTTTTGCCTGTTTTTCATCAAAAACTTCCTGCGCTTTTTCAACAAGAGAAACTATATCTCCCATTCCTAATATTCTGTCTGCAAGTCTTGCGGGATGAAATTCCTCCAATGGTTCTATCTTTTCACCTTTTCCTAAAAATTTTATTGGTTTTCCGGTTTGGTGTACTACACTGAGTGCAGCACCTCCTCTTGAATCTCCATCTGCTTTTGTAAGAATTGTTCCGGTTATTTCAAGCTGTGAATTGAAGTCTCTTGCTACATTGACTGCTTCTTGTCCTGTCATTGCATCGATTACCAACAATTTTTCCTGCGGTGCATATATTCTGTCTAAAATTAATAATTCCGCCATCATTTCTGTGTCAATTTGGAGGCGTCCTGCTGTGTCTATTAAAACAGGATTATAACTTTCCGTTTTAGCTTTTTCTATGCCTTCTTTAACAACTTTTTGTACATCTGTAGAACCTTCAATTGTAAATACATCTACACCGATTTGTTCTCCTAATGTCTTTAATTGTGTTATTGCAGCCGGACGGTATACATCGGCAGCTATCATCAATGGTTTTTTACCGTCTTTTTTGAATTTCATTCCAAGTTTTGCACACGAAGTAGTTTTACCTGAACCTTGTAGTCCCAGCATCATAATTAATGACGGATGTCCGCTTAAATTTATTGGTGCATCTTCCCTTCCGAGTAAATTTGTTAATTCGTCATGTACTATTTTGATTAGCTGCTGACTTGGATTTACTCCTTGAACAACTTTTTCTCCTTCTGCTCTTTCTCTGACTTTGGATATAAAGGATTTTACAACGGTAAGATTAACGTCTGCTTCTAATAGTGCGCGTCTTACTTCTCTTAACGCATCTTGCATATTGTCTTCGGTTAATTTATCACTGCCTGATGTTTTTCTGATAATTTCCGTTAATCTCTCAGTTAAATTGTCAAACATTTTTATTCTTTCCTGCCAAAATCGGCACTTGTAATAACTCTGTCTATCAGTCCGTATTCACATGCTTCCTGTGCAGACATATAGTGGTCTCTTTCCGTATCTTCTTTGATTTTTTCGATTGTTTGTCCTGTATGTTTTGATAAAAGCTCATTTAAGGTTGATCTCATCCTTAAAATTTCTTTTGCTTCTATTTCTATGTCTGATGCCTGCCCTCTCGCACCTCCTAAAGGTTGGTGTATCATTATTCTTGAACTTGGCAATGATAATCTTTTACCTTTTGTTCCTGCTGATAACAAAAACGCACCCATACTTGCAGCTTCCCCTATACATATCGTACTTACATCCGCTCTTATATGGTTCATTGTATCAAATATTGCAAAACCTGATGTTATAACTCCTCCGGGTGAATTTATGTACAGCATTATGTCTTTTTCCGGATTTTCGCTGTCTAATAATAATAGTTGTGCCACTATTGAATTTGCTAATTCATCATCTATTTCTTCTCCTAAAAATATTATTCTTTCTCTTAGTAATCTTGAAAAAATATCAAATGAACGTTCTCCTCTTGATGATGCCTCTATTACCGTCGGCACGTATGATATAACTTTACTGTAATCCATTTTTATTTACCTTTTATATCTCTACATTATTAATTATATTAAAAGCATAACTCGATAACAAGTTTTTATATTATGATACCCGCAAATTATATCTGTATTTCCCTCATAAACTTATTATGGTATAATAAAAATAAAAATAGGTTTGAAATGATTGATTTTGATAAACCGGTTTGGAACAGCAGAGAAGATTTGTTCATTAACAAACCTGAAGTTTCCGGTTTGTACGAAGGACAAGATAAAATATATCAATATGCTTACCCTGATTCGGATTATCCTATTTTGCGGCTTCCGTTTGATATTTTTGACGAAAAAGGTGATGTGCTTCCAAACGGAATGTATATGATTGCTCTTGATTCCGAAAGAAAATATTTGTTATTCATTCAAAGCGGTTCTTTAAAGGCAAGAGTCCCTGTAGCAAATTATTCTGAAAAAATGTCTCAGGATAAAGATTTTATCGAGAGAGAAAGATTAGCTTCACAATATCAAAAATATTCAAATAACGGCAGGCAAAGAAAAGCTAAGAAATATTTAAAAGAATTGGAAATTTACGATAAGCGTGTCAGAACAAAGATGTCTGCTACAATTGATACTTCTTTGAAAGATGTATATATTCTTAATTATGAAACCGCCTTTCAGAAGGCTTTTGCAATTATTCCCGTTTATTAATTGAAATTTGTTTATTTTAGATTTAGCATATTGTTTGTAATTTAAAAAATTTTGTACTAAAAATTTATTATGGCAACAAAAGAATTAACATTTGGTTCTCCGATAAAATTAATACTTACTTTTATGTTTCCTATTTTTATAGGTAATGTATTTCAGCAATTTTATAATTTTGTTGATGCACTTATAGTTGGAAGAATTTTGGGAATGAAGGCTCTTGCTGCTGTTGGTGCAACGGGCCCTTTAATTTTTCTTGTTATAAGTTTCATATTTGCATCTACTCAAGGTTTTACCGTTATAACAGCGCAAAGGTTCGGAGCAAAAGATTATGAAAATGTTAGAAAGTCACTTGCAGCTTCAATAATGCTATCTTTTGTACTCACTTTCATTTTGACTATTTTTTCTGCCCCTTTTTCATATCAAATGCTCGCATTTTTGAGAACTCCGGATGATATTATTAATCTTTCTTCACAATACCTGTTTATTATGTTTGCAGGAATTTTTGCAACTGTATTTTATAATTTATCTTCAAATGTTATCAGAGCATTGGGGGATAGTAAAACACCGCTTTATTTCCTGCTGTTTTCATCTGCTTTGAATATATTATTTGACTTACTTTTTATTATAAAATTTAATACGGGTATAGCAGGTGCAGGCTGGGCTACTGTTCTTTCTCAAGGAATATCTACAATATTATGCGTTTCTTTTATGTTTATCAAATTTCCTGTTTTAAGATTAAAAAAACAAGATTGGTTTCTTTCAATCAATTTTGTTTACGAACACATTAGGGTCGGAATACCAATGGGATTTCAAATGTCCGTTTTAACAATAGGAATATTAGCATTACAGTTTGTTTTAAACTCTTTCGGCTCAATTGCCGTTGCTGCCTACACTACGGCTATGAGAGTAGACCAAATTTTCGGGCAATGTTATGTCGCTTTAGGTGCTACCATGGCTGTTTATACCGCTCAAAATTTTGGTGCAAAAAAATTATCAAGAATTAAATCAGGAGCTCAATCTGCAGTCATAATTGCCGTTTTTATAAGTGCTTTTGCTATCTTTGTACTTACTCTTGCATCAGATCAAATAATCTCTCTCTTTATGAGTGAAATTAATGAACAAGTCTTGTCTTTGGCAAGGACTTATCTTCATATAATTATGGTTTTCTTTATATTCTTAGGTTTACTGATGATTTTTAGAAATATTCTGCAAGGCATGGGCAGCATAATGGCTCCTCTCACTTCTGGCATCGCTGAACTTATTGCAAGAACTCTCTGTGCTTTCGTTTTTGGACATTATTTCGGTTACCCGGGTGTATGCACAGCAACTCCGGCAGCCTGGATCTTGGCTTCTTTTGTTTTGTTCTTCGGATATAAACTTTCTCTGATAAAAAATCTTAAAAAAATTAAAAATAAATTGGCTTCTTAAAAATTTTCTTAATATTAATTTAATATGACTATTTTTATTCTTATTGTATAATTTAAAATAATATACGGAGATAATATATATGTGCGGTATTGTAGGATATACAGGTAAAAAAAATGTTTTAAAAGTATTGATTGACGGATTGGTCAGTTTAGAATACAGAGGTTATGATTCCTCCGGTATAGCTGTCAACGACAATGGCGAAATAAAAGTTTTTAAAGCAATTGGAAAACTTAATAACCTAAAAGAACTGCTAAAACAAAAACAATCTCAATTAACTAATATTAACAGTGGTATCGGTCATATAAGATGGGCAACTCACGGCGGAGCTACCGAAGTTAACGCACATCCTCATACCTGTACTTGCGGTAAACTCGTTCTCGTACATAACGGTATTATAGAAAACTTTAAAGAACTAAAAGAAATGTTAACGGCAAAAGGTTGTGTTTTCCGCTCTCAGACAGATACAGAAACAATCGCTCATCTTTTCGCAGGTTATTATGAAATAACTCATAATCTCAAAGAAGCTGTAAGACTTGGTATAAAAGACTTAAAAGGTGCTTATGCCGTTTGTGTTATGCATCAAGATGAACCGGGTACCATCGTTGCTACCAGAAAAAATGCACCTCTTTTAATCGGAATTGGTGAACAAGAAAATTATATTGCAAGTGATATTCCTGCTTTCATTGAATATACAAAAAAAGCTGTCTATCTTGACGATTCGGAAATCGCTGTGGTTAATCAAAATAGTGTTGATTTTTATAATATAAATAATGAAAAAACAGATAAAAAAATTGAACAACTTCCTTGGGAACCCATTGCCTTAAGTAAATTGGGCTTTAAACATTTTATGCTTAAAGAAATTCACGAACAACCGGATGTAATCAGAAATGTCTTAAATGGCAAATTATTTGATATTGATGAACCAGTTTTACTAAATGAAGTAAAACTTACCGCTGATTATCTAAAAGCTTTAAAACGAATTGAAATTATTGCCTGCGGTACTTCTTTACACGCTGCAATGGTCGGTAAATACATTATTGAAGATTTTACAGGTATAGCAGTTGATGTTGAACCATCCAGTGAATATATCTATCGTAAAACCGTTACTGATGAAAATACCCTCGTTATTGGTGTTTCTCAATCAGGAGAAACTGCTGATACAATTACCGCAATCAAACAGGCAAAAGATAAAGGTGCTCATATACTTATTATTACAAACAGACCTGATTCTTGTATGGCAAGATATGCAGACAGTCTTATCCCAGTTAATGCCGGCTTGGAAGTAAGTGTCGCTGCTACAAAATCCTATACTGCACAATTACTTTCTTTCTATCTTTTAGCTATTAAATTATCTGAAATTAAAAATTCCCTTCCTAAAAATTTCCTTTC
>CANQLA010000087.1 GCA_947624605.1 Candidatus Gastranaerophilales bacterium
CTGTGCTATTGCTCTATTTCCGGTTACTAATTCTTTTGTCATTATCTGTAAACCTCTGTTATTGCTAAATCAGGACATCTCATCGCACAAAATCCACATCCTATGCATTCTCCGCTTGTATCTTCTGTTGTTACTACATATCTGCCTGTCACTCCTATTTTATCACTTTTTTTAATTATCTTTTTGGGACATACATCTATACATAAGTAACAAGATTTGCACTTATTTTCATTTATTACTACTTTTGCCACTATTTCCCTGCTTATTCTCTTTCTGACTTTCCCCTTTAATGCTAGCTTGTATCAGATTTTGTGTCAAGCTTTTGTTTGTTATTCAATAATAATTAAGAGGGAAGTTGTTCTTTAGCTTCCCTCTGTTTATTTGAATTTTATGTAACTAATTTCTGATAGCCAAATCTTCTAATAGTTCAACATAAACTTCATCTCCGACTTTGCCTTTATATTGAAGTCCCGGTGTTATTAACCCTGTTGCAAGACCAACACCTGCACCTACGGGTAAACCTACTGCAACTCCTTTACCATAGTTATCACTTCCTGCTCCTATTGCTATACCGACACCTGTTCCGACTACTGCAGTTCCAAGTGTATATGCTGCTACTTTACCTACAGTTGCTTTCTTCGATGGTGTTAAATCTCTAATTGTCTGTGCATTCATTGAAATTTGTTCTCCATTAGGCAGTATCAATTGATTTATCGCTATTCCAACTTTTGCACCTTTGTTGAATACTTTTGGATTTACTAATGAACATACGGTACCGACAAATTGTGAATTTGCAGGAATTATTAATCTTCCCTCTTCACTAATAACGTCTTGCGGTACGGTAAATTTCACCGGAGTACCTTCAACATATCTTTTGGAAGCAAAATCTTCCGCAAAATTAATTTTTAATACATTTCCGGCAAGAATTATTTTTTGAAAATTTGTTATTTTGACTTCATTCGTTTTTGCTTCCGGAGAAATATTTAAATGATCTATGGATAAAACTGTTTCGTCAGCAACAAATTCTTTCTTTACATTGTTCATTGCATCCCGTAATTTATACAATATTACCGCACATTCTGCTCTGTTTAACAGCTTGTTCGGTAATAGCATATCTGCATCCGGGTAATTTACATATACTCCCATGCTAACTGCTTTTGCAAATCTGTCTATTGCCCAGTCAGGAATATCTTCTCTGTCTGTGAAAATATCCAAATTTGAATCATCAATATATCCGACATCTTGAGTTATATGGCTTACTATTGATTCGACTTCCGCCTTTGAAATGTTATTTAACGGTCTGAATGTGTTATCTCCGTATCCGTATATAAGTCCTAAATTACGGGATTTCATAATATCCGAATATGCCCAAAAATCTTCAGAAACATCGGTAAATACATTATCTACATCACTTGGATTTGCTCTGTGTCCAAGTAATCTTAACAATGTTGTATTAAATTCCGCTCTGGTCATTACTTCATTAGGATTAAAATGTCCGTCCGCTGTAATCCCCATTATTCCGCCATTTATAACAGTTAATATCTCTTTGGCTGCCCAATGATCTGCCGTAACATCAACAAGTTGCTGTGCCATAACGGCTGCTGTACCTGAAAATGTTATAAAAACAGCAATAAATAAAGCTAATATCTTTTTCATAAAGTTTCTCCTTTAATCTTTTATTAAATTATATATTAAAGAAAATACTTATACAAGTCATGTTTTTTCTTATATAATTTTTTTCCGTCAAATCTTTAATTTTTATAATTATTTCTGCTTTATGCTTTATGTATATATTTTGCAAATTTATTTAATATCAACTTTTTAATTGCTTGTTTTAGGAGAACAGAAAAAATAATTAATTCTGAAATTATTATCTGCTTCCCTGCAATCATAATCTTTCTCGTTTATTCCAAACTTGCTTGCGTAATCCCATCCGATTTTTGCAGATTCCCATTTGGAATATAACAAATATACTCCTCCCTGCTTTTGAGCTTTATTTATTATTTCTTCTATCTTTTTTTCTTCTCCTTCGGTATATTCAAAATTATAATCAAATTTTTCATTATGCACACTATTTATTAATAAAATACAACGTGTTTTCGGATTTTGAAACGGCATATACACCGGTTCCGGAAAAACACCCAAAAATAATAAGACTGAGTTATCCGGTAAATTAAAATTTTCAAAATCAAGATATTTTGGACTATCCGTAATCGGCAGTCTGTTCATTCCGCTATCTGTGTATTTAGTACTTGTTAATATACCAATTATGCTTAATATACATATTATAAGCATGATTTTTTTGCTTCTGATAATAAAAGATATATAAACTAATATCATAACTACAAAAATTCCGGACAAAAATTCAATATATTCTATAAAACGAATTATTCCAAAAACTTTTATCCAATATAAATATGAACAAGAAATCATTACCGTTGTAAAATTCAACAAATGAATATTAATGATTTGTGATAAATATAATTCAATTTTTTCTGTATGCATTTTTATTAAAAAATTGAAAAATAAAATTATAAATACCGAAATATATACTAATATACCCCTTAAGTCAAAGAACGGAAAAGGAAGAGTAACTCTCTGCTCTGAATAAAAATTCCAGTAAAAAGGAAAAAACAAATATTTTGGCAGTGAATCAGGTATAAACATTACGTTAATATAACTTTTATTAAACGCCATAGTCGATTTAAATATTTGATTATACATCGGAAAAATAGGATTTCCAAATTTTTTCCAAATAAGATAATACCACCAGCCTCCGGAAATTAATATACCAATAATAATTCCGGAGAAGGTTAATGACAATATTTTAACAGGATTTTGATATTTTTTTATGAAGAAAATTTCTGCAGCTATTACACCAGCAATACAAACCGTACCACAAGGTTTTAGTCCTGTTGCAAAACCAATTATTATACCCGATAAAAAAATATTTACAGAACGTTTTGAACTATTTTCCTCAAAAATATTTTTTAACAAAATGTACAAACCACACAGCAAAAATGCCGTAATAAATGTATCACCAAAGCTTAAACCAATATTCAAAAATGCTATAATACCTGTTGAACCGATTATTACTGAACAAGCCATTAAAAAACGACGGTATTTTCCGTTAAAAATTAATGCAACAATTTTATACGCAAAAAATGCCGCAAAACCATACGATGTACTAAGCAAAGAAGAAATAAGAAGCGGTTTATCGTTAAAATTTTTGATTAGAAAATACAAAGGAAAATCTATCAATGGATTAAAATATGACTGTATTCCGCAAGGCATAATATCCAAACCTATCCTACCATGCAGTAATGCCCATACAGAATAATAATGATAATTCGCTAAATCCCAACTGCTGTCTTTTCCCATTACAAAAACAGCAACTAATCCAGTTATGATAAAAAAAATAAATATGAAAATATCTGAAAATTTTTTAAACATCAGATTTTCCTTAAATAGTATTTTTTAAAAGTCTAAATCCATATTTTACATAATTAAAAATTATTCCTAAATTTAAATTTTTACTTGTAAGTTTTTTAATTATGTAAGATGGTCTGATATAATATGATTTTAAAATACTTTTTCGATAGTTTTGCAATTCTCTTTCCGAAAGAGCTTTTGTACAGCACGTTGTATTATTAAAAGAATCTTTGCCCAATATTTTGTCTTTATTATCAGGTTGAATAATTTTATCCGGATTAACCATATCAAACAATTCCGTATGAAGGAAAGGTACTGCAATTGCAAGTTCTACATAATCCGCATCAATTTCAAACATGTGCTTTTTGGTTTCTAAAATATGAGAAGCATTTTCCCACGGTAAACCAATCAAAAAATGACCTAACATTTTTATTCCATACTTTTTACATAATCCGGCAGCTGTCAAATTTTGTTTAGTTGTAACATTTTTCTTCATCAATTTTAAAGATTCTTCGGAACCTGATTCAAAACCAAAAGCAATAAGTTTGCAACCCGCTTTTTTCATCAAAATAATCATTTCTTCGTCTATTGTATTGCTTCTCGATGTAGCAACCCACGATATCTTCCCGTTTAAATCAGATTGTATAATCAGATTGCATAAGTCCATTACCCAATCTTTATCAGCAGTAAAAGTGTCTGATTTGAAAAAAAAGTTGTCTATATTATAGTTTAAAAAACAGTCTTTTATTTCTTCCAAAACATTTTGACAAGAACGCTTCCTTATCTTTTTCCCGCTAATTACCGGGGATAAACAATATATACAATCAAATGGACATCCCCGAGCTGTTGAAATTGTCGCAATAGGACGATTTGTATCAGGGTTAATATATAAATTATTTTTCATTGCACTTCTGTCCGGGAATGGTAATTCATCAATATTTTCGTTGAATCCGGTGATTTTATTTTGATACCATTGTTCGTTTTCTTTGTAGCAAATTCCTTCAATATTTTTTATATTTTCTTTGTCAAAAAATATTGAATTTATCAGCTCAGGTGCAATAAACTCAGATTCACCTCCAATTAAATAATCAACGTCGGAAAGATTGATTTGGTCAAACAGACTATTTTCTATATCAAAAAATACAGCACCTTTCAATATAATTATAACGCCGGGGTACATCCGTTTAAATTTTGAAATTTCATTCAAATCGTAAAAAATACTTCCATTTGTAGTACTTATAAATATTAAATCAGGATTATAGGTTTTTATATCTGTAAAAAAACCATTATCAGAAAGCTTTTCAACCTGATAATCTTTTAAAAATATATTATTAAACCCTAATTTTTTTAACCCCGCAGAAATATAGCCCAAATCATTGCAGGCACGAGGTGCATTACAAGCAGAAGCCTCAACGTTTATTTGACATCTGTCTTCACTTCTCATAAAATTAACACCCGGAGGATAGACAAGCATTATTTTATTTGTATGTGTTACCATGATTTTATTATACAATAATTTAATTTTTTATGCAATCTCGTATATTAAAGCAAATTGACAATTTCGGACTCTTGTTTTATCATTTTTTTATGAAAATTTTGAAGAGTAATTATTTTATATTTTGCATATTCTTTTTAATTTATGGACTCTATTGTGTTACACATGGCTTTGATAATACTTATGAGTTCAAACTTTACCACCTTTGGAACGGATATTCTTTCGCAAACAAAAGACTTTTGACTGATTTTGCATTTATTGGTAACCAAAATTATTTCAACCCTTTTTTTGATTATCTGTATTATTTTTTATATAATTCTTTACGGAAATTTCCGTATTTATTTTTGTTCTTACAGGGCTTTTGTGGTGCTTGCGTAGTTTTTCCGTTGTATAAGATAATTAATTTAATTATTTGTAAAGATAACTTTAACAAGTTCCTATGTGTTATTTGTTGTATATTTTTAGCTTCCGGTTCTTTTAATTTCGTTTTGGAAATAGGAACATCGATGCTCGATCTTCAGGTTTGTTCTTTACCTTTGTTCGGGCTTTATTTCATATTAAAAGGTTTTTATAATTCAGATAATAATACAAATTATAAATTAATTTTACTATCGGGCATATTCTTTGGTATGTCAGCCGGACTTAAGTTAACAATGTGTTTACATATACTGGCATTATTTATCGTTTTGATTATTAACATAAAATGTCTGAATAATCCTGTAAAAACTTTTTGTTTTTATGCTTTAGGGTGTTTTTGGGGTTTCATAATTACAGATGGCTATTGGGCATTTTTACTTTGGAAAGAATTTCAAAATCCGTTTTTTCCTTTTTATAACAATATTTTCCGCTCACAATATGCAGAACCTTTATCTTGTGTTTTCAAAGGCAGGTTTCCAAATAATATCACGGAATATTTGTTTTATCCATACTTTTTTGCCACTGGAAAACAGATAAGAGCCTCTGAATTTTTGTTTACGGATTTTCGATGGATTCTCGGTTATACGTCATTAATAGGGTATATTTTTATAATTTGTATACAAAAATTTAACTTTATAAAAAATATTAATTATAAATTCAATGAATTTATCAATTTACGAAAATTAAATTTTTTAATTATATTTGTCTTATGTTCTTATTTAATTTGGATAAGTTCTTTTTGTAATACAAGGTATGGAATATTAATAGAATTATTATTTAACATAATTATAATAAGCACAATTTATTATATTTGTCTTATATTAAAAGCTGAAAAAATATTCAATGTTTTTTTAATACTTGTAACAATATTTATCCATATAACAACAACTCATTTGAATGTAAAAGTTCCGCTTGATAAGTATTTGCAAGTAGAAGACATGCATATCCCGGACAATGCAACTGTTCTTTCATACGGGATGCCAACCGGTTTTGCAGCTGTTTTTCAAAATCCAAAAGCTAAGTATGTTTACGGTACTACAGATGCAGCATTTCATTTCTCGTATTCTGAAAAATCCAAGGAAATGGTAAAAAATCTTTTAGAAGGGAACAAAGATAATATTTATGCAATATGGGCACCGGACGGACAATTCAGATATCCTGACGGATATAAAGATTTGCCTCCGATATTAATACCGGATTATAATATTGATTTAAATTCCTGTAGAATAATATACAATTCACATGATGAAACAATAGGATTATGTAGAATAAATAAAATATAGTGCTATAATAAAAACGGCTTAATAAATATTAAAAGGAGTTAATATGTACAGAGTATTAATAGAAACATCGACAACATTTTCACCAAAATTAATAGGAGAATATGAAGATTTGGATAAAGCAGAAGCAAAGGCATTTGAAGCTAAAAAGCAAGATCCTACAACAACATTTATAATAGAAGAAACCAACGGAGGTTTTAACAGTTATGGTGAACTTTTAACAACAGAAATAGAAAGAGGATAATTCAAAATATTTCAGGGATAGTTATGAAATTTTATACGAAATACCTTTGGGTACATACAAATAAGATACGTGATTTCATCAATATAACAGGAGATGTGGAAACAGCATTGAAGGAAAGTGGTATATCCGATGGAATGATACTTGTAAGTGCTATGCATATAACGGCAGGTGTATATGTAAATGATGCCGAGAGCGGACTGATTGAAGATATTGAAAAATGGTTGGAAAAAATTGCACCGTATAACATTAATTATAAGCATCATCAAACCGGAGAAACAAACGGAGATGCACATTTGAAAAGTCTTGTAACAGGTCATGAAATTATTGTTCCCGTAACAAATAGTAAGCTGGACTTTGGGACATGGCAGCAGATATATTATGCTGAATTTGACGGGCAAAGAGATAAACGAATATTAATAAAGGTTATGGGTGAATGATAAAAGTTGTTGCAAAGACGCAATCTTCAA
Organism: Candidatus Gastranaerophilales bacterium; assembly: GCA_947624605.1. Classification (GTDB taxonomy): domain Bacteria; phylum Cyanobacteriota; class Vampirovibrionia; order Gastranaerophilales; family Gastranaerophilaceae; genus RUG841. The sequence continues at coordinate 7,336 of CANQLA010000087.1, forward strand.
AGGGGAGAGATATAAAACTTTTAAGTTTTTCGCAAAATAAAGGAGGAAAAACGGTTCTTATAGTTGGAGTTTTTCATGGAGATGAGGTTCAAGGAGAGTTTTTGATAGAAAATTTCATAAAAGAGAGAAAAAGTCCCCCTAAAAACAATGTGTTAATGTTACCGTGTTTAAATCCTGACGGGAAGGAGTTAAAGACACGACAAAATGCAAACGGAATTGATTTAAACAGAAATTTTCCGACAAAAAATCGTAAAATAATATCAGATAAACAATATTATGGAGGGAGTATTCCCGGAAGCGAACCCGAAACACGTTTTATAACGGATATTATAGAGAAGTATGAACCAAAATTCATATTGACTATTCATTCTCCGTACAAGGTTGTAAACTTTGACGGTCCCGCAAAAGAACAAGCTGAACAAATATCTAAAATAACAGGCTACCCTGTTTCAGAATACATCGGATATGAAACACCGGGAAGTTTTGGAACATATGCAGGTAAAGAGCGGCAAATTCCAGTAATAACACTTGAAGTCGATGAAAAAAAGAGTAATGATGAATTATGGAATGATTTAAAAGATGTTTTTACATATTGTGCAGACATAGTATGATATGAAAAAATGTAAAAAATTAAATCGGATTAAACTACTTAAATGCAAGGGAAAAAGACATTGTTATATTGTGTGTAAAAAATACACTTAAATTTGACATAGAGCAATGATAGTGATACTCTAAAGAAAATTATAAAAGGAAGATGGAATTATGTGCAGAATTGGAGCAATTAAATCTAAAAATTATATACACCCGTCAATGGCGTTACAGTTAATGCGAACGCAGCAAAAAGGACATGATAATTCCGGATTTGCATTCATAATGCAGGATTTAGGCGGAGTTTTTGAAACATATAAAGATTTACCGATACTATCAATGGCGTGTACAAACGAAGGTATGCATATAG
>CANQLA010000088.1 GCA_947624605.1 Candidatus Gastranaerophilales bacterium
CTTGATTTGCTGCTATACCCATCTTTACCTCAACTTCTCTCTACATTTATATTAAGTATTTCTACTTCTATAAATTGACTTTTTTATATATTATTCTTTATAAAACTTAATATTTCGATTTTATTTATTCTATTTCTTTATTTATACCCAGACCGAATAGTGCAAAATCATATTTGACAGGATCTTCCGCATCAAAAAGTTTTAAGTTTTCGGTTATTTCTTCTGCACTTTTCAAATCATTATTTTTTCTCGTTAATAAACCAAGTTTTCTGGATATATTCCCAACATGAATATCAAGCGGTATGATTAATTCCGATTTGTCTATGAATGTCCATATTCCTTTATCTACCTCTGATTTCCTCACAAACCACCTGAGCATCATGTTCATTCTCTTTAATGCCCCTCCTTTGTTAGGATTGGGTATTAAATGATAAAATCCGGGTGTGATATCCATTGTTACATTTGCATAAAAATAATCTGTTATCCCTTGCAGCATGCCTGTTATTGTTCCGCAATTTTCATAAGAGTATTTGAACATTGAACCAAGTGTTTCTTTTTGTATATATATTTTTTGCAGGATTTTCAAAATTTGTATAAAATCTATTCCTTTTGAAAATCGGTAATTGAAATTTGTGAGTATTTCGTCTTTTTCATCAAAATCTAATATGAATTGTGTTAATTTTCTATCTTTTGTTAAAAAAGTTTCCAATAATTTTATAAAAAGCTCTCTTTTTCCGTATGAAAACATTGAGGCTATAAATCCGGCAATTTCTATATCACTTTTTGTTTCATATAAATGAATAAATTTTGACGGATCATTTTTTATAAAATCAATGGTGTCGTACTTTTGTGCATATTTATTTAAAAGGTTTTTTAGTTCCGTATTTTCTTGAAGTATTTTTTTATCAGTTTTGAGCATTCTTCTTCCTGTATTCCGCCTATAACATTTGTTTTAGTATTAAGTAACTTCCTTAAATCCGCTGCACTTCCCAAAGAACCGTATACTACATCGTATGCACCAAAATATATTTTTTGTATTCTTGTGTTTAAAATTGCCCATGCACACATTGGACACGGTTCCAGTGTAACATATATTTCACAATCATTCAAAATGTATCTGTTTAGTTTCTTTTGTGCTTTTTGAATTGCTAATATTTCTGCATGTGCTGTTGCATCTTTATTTTTTTCTTTTTTATTGTGTGCTTTTGAAATTATTTTTCCGTCTTTCGTTATAATTGCACCTATTGGTATATCTTCTCCGGAGTTTTTTGCAATTTTTAATGCTTCTTTCATAAATTTAATATCCACTATTGTTCCTCCGAAGGTAAGACTATGTATACTATAAAATCTCCTTCTTTTGTTGATTTAATATAAATATTCCCTCTCATCGCTTTTAACAGCCCTTTTACTATGAATAACCCTAATCCCGTTCCTCTTGTTGTTCTCGTTGTTTTGTCATCTAATCTCACAAATTTTTCAAATAGTTTTTTTATCGTGTTTTTGTCAATGTATTCTGCTTTATTTTTCATAATTATTGTGGCTTTACCTTTAATATCAATTGCATCAATTATTAATGGTGTGTCTTCAACTCCATATTTATTTGCGTTTTCTATCAGATTTATTAATATCTGTTCAAATCTGTCTTTATCTGCTCTTGCCCATATGTTTTTGTTCGCAGCATTATTTATTACTTCTCTGTTTTCTATGTTTTTAACTGATAATAATGATAGTTCTATCGTTTCTGCTATATTGACAGGTTCTATATTCATGTTGATTTTTGCACCTTCAATATCCGGTATTACAAGCAAATCTTCTACCATTCTGCTTAAACGCTCGCTTTGCTGCTTTATTATTTTTAACGATTTACTTAATGTTGCTTCATCTATGGTTATGTCATGTCTTAAAAGTCTTGACGTATAACCTTTTATGCTTGTTAATGGTGTTCTGAATTCGTGGCTTACCGTGTCTATTAAATTTGAACGAAAATTGTCTAATCGTTCAAGCTCTTGGTTCTGTTTTGCAAGTTTTGAATATGACAGGTTTATTTCGTCTGCGGCTTTATTAAATTCTGCTGCAAGAAAAACCAGCTCATAGGGTGTAAAGATGTTTTTTAAAAGCCTTATTTTCCTCGAGTAATTTCCCTTTGTTAATGCTATTATTCCTTTGAATAGTTGCCTAATGTTTATATATAGGTAATATGTGTATAAAACTACAAGTAAAATGCTCACAATTGTTGATACAAGCATTGCGGTGAATATTTTCCATGCAGATGTGTATATTGTCTTTTTTATAATTTCTGTTGTTGTATTTACTAAAATTATTGTGTTTGACCATTTCATTTTTCTGTAAACCATAGGTTGATTTTCTTTATCTCCTATGTAGATGGATTCTCCGGCAATAACGTTTTTAGGAATGGCTTTTTTTAACATTTCTAAATCTTCTTCATTATAATTTAAAGAAAATAGAAGTTTTAGGTTATTTGAAAGAACAAATATCTCCCTTGAGGTTCCTTTTATATTTTTAAAAACTTGTCTGTTAAGATAATCTTTCCTCATTGTACCAATTACGTATCTGTTTGTGCCTATTGATTCTGCGACCGTAACTTCTCCGGTTTCGGGATTTATATGAGGATTATCCGAAATATATGACGGAATGTTGTTATTATCAATATTTACAATCTCTAAGTTTGAAAAAGTATTCGTTGTTTTCAATATCTCTTTTAAAAATTTGTTAACCGTATTTTTGTCAGGTAATATTTTAATAGCCATTGCTATCTCTTTTATTTTTGCATCATCAGCTTCAAACATGTTATAAATATTTTCATCAACGGTCTGAGCTATTGTTTTTGTAGTAGTGCCAAGCTCTCTTGCAAGGGCTTGCCTATTTATGTTGTTGACTATTATTCCTGTTACGATAAGAGGTATTATTAGCGAAAATAATGTTACAACAATAACTTGTTCAACTATTTTTAATCTGTGTATCTTTAATATTCTAAAAAGTTTTCTCACTATTCCTCTTCTACAAAAGGTGTAAGTTTATATCCGACATTTGTTACTGTTTGTAAATATATCGGATGTTTAGGGTTTTCTTCTATTTTTTGCCGCAGCCCTCCGACGTGAACTCTTAACATTCTGACGTCTTCATCACTGTCATATCCCCATACTTCGTTAAGAAGAACAGCAAGAGTAACGGAAGTATCAAAATGCTGCATTAAACAATATAAAATTTCAAATTCTGTTGGTGTTAATTTTATTTTTTTATCTCTTATGGCTGCTTCCAGATAATCCGGGAATAATTCTATATCTCCGACTTTTAAAATTTCTTTTACCGTATCATTCTTTTTTTCGCTGTTTGTAGAATTTCTCCTCAGTAAAGCCCTTACTCTAAGTAATACTTCCTGTACATCAAACGGCTTTACTATGTAATCATCGGCACCGGAGTTAAAACCTTCCGTTTTATCATTTATTGTACCTTTTGCTGTTAAAAGTAATATCGGAGTGTTGGGTTTGTGTGCTTTTATATTCTTACATACATCGAAACCGTTCATTTTCGGCATCATAACGTCAAGCAATATAATATCATAATCATTTGCTAAAGCTTTCTGTAAACCTTCACTTCCGTCTTTTGCACTGTCTACTTCATAACCGCTGTGTGCAAGGTCAAATTCTAAAAGTTCCCTTATATCTGTATCATCATCAACTACTAAAAGCTTTTTATTCATTTTTCCCTCAATGGAGCTTTTTTTTATTATTACATATTTCATATAATTTAACAATATTGTAAAAAAATTGTGTATAGGTGTAAAATAAAAAAAAATTTTTAAAAGGATTATAAATGGCAAAAATAAGCGTTTGTATTAACTCTTTAAACAGTGAAAAAACAATAGAAAATACCTTAAAAGCTTTATCTGATGCTTATGAAATTATTTTGTGCGATATGCACTCTGATGATAATTCCGTAGAAATTGCGAAAAGGTATGGAGCTAAAATTGTTTACCACGAAAAAGCACGTCATGCCGAAGTCGCCAGAAACTTTTGTATTTCTCACGCTTCCGGTGATTGGATTTTAGTCGTTGATACCGATGAAGTTGTTCCTGTTGATTTATGGAATTTTTTAAATGATTTTGCCGATAATCAGCAAACATCCGAACAATATACTACCGTTTCTTTTCCTATTCAAGATTACGTTTTCGGTAAACCTATGCATTGTATGTACAGAAAAAGCGTTAAACGTTTTTGGAAAAAAAATTGTGCAAAATATACCGAACAAGTTCACGGCATGGTTCATACCCTTTCAGGCAATGATTTTGTTATTAACCCTAAAAAGAAAAATCTTGCTCTTCAGCATTTCCACGTTGATTCTTTTGAATCGTATATTGAAAAAATTAATCGTTACACTACTCTTGAAATGGAAAAATTTCAACTCAGAAAGAAAAAGTTTTCTCTCACAATGCTTTTTTTAAGACCTTTGTTGGAATTTTTTAAAATATATTTTTTAAAACAAGGTTTTAAAGATGGCTTGCTTGGCTTTATTATGGCTGGCATGCACACTTTCTACCAATTTTCCAGAAGTTCTAAAATGTTTGAGTATAATGTCATTAAAAAAATATTTTAATATTTGTTATTTCCTGAGGCCCATTATCAACAACCGATGCATAATTTGATAATAACAATTAAAAAAACAAAATCGACCATTTCTAACTTCAAGCATCAAGAATAACTATGTAATTTATATAGATTTATAAAATGTTCATGTTACACTTAAAATGTTATGAGTGAAAATTTATTATTAAATCCTGTAATAATATCTGTAACTCTTCTTTGCGTACTGTGCATAAGAAAAGTAAATGTTCTTTTGTCACTTATAATTTCTGCAATTATAGCAGGTATAACCGCACATGTTCCCATTGATAAAGTTATGAAAACTTTCGTTTCGGGCATGGGCGGAAATTCCGAAACCGCACTAAGTTATATTTTACTCGGAACTTTCGCCGCAGCAATGATTCATACAGGTTTAACAAAAGTAATTGCAAATAAAATATCTTTATTTGTCGGCTGCAATAAATACTATTTAATATTTATACTTGCACTGCTTGCTGTCATTTCTCAAAACCTTATTCCTGTTCATATTGCTTTTATTCCGATTTTAGTACCCCCATTGTTAGGACTGATGAATAAATTAAAAATTGACAGAAGAGCTGCTGCTTGTGCTCTTGCCTTTGGTTTAAAAGCTCCATATATTGTTATTCCTGCAGGATTTGGCTTGATTTTTCAAGGTTTAATTGCAGAATCTCTGACTCAAAACGGAATTACCGTTCAAACGGATGATATTTGGAAATCTCTTTGGATTTTAGGGTTAGCTATGTTATTTGGTCTTTTAACTGCTGTTTTTATTACTTATCGTAAACCAAGAGAATATCAATCATCTGTTATTACTTCCGTTTTTGATGATGATGTGCCAAAATTTTCAAAAAAACACGCTATTACGCTATTTGCTGCATTTGTAACTTTTGTTACTCAAATTATAACTAAATCTTTACCTCTCGGTGCAATTGCAGGTTTAACCATAATATTTGGAACAGGTGCTATCAATCACGATAAAACAGACAAAATGATTGATGAAGGCGTTGGATTGATGGGTTATATAGCTTTTGTTATGCTTATTGCGGCAGGATATGCCACTGTCCTGCAATCTACCGGAAGTATTGACGCTTTAATACAAAGTGTTATCCCTTTAATACATGGAAGTAAAATTATTGCTGCCATACTAATGCTCATTGTGGGGCTTTTTGTAACTATGGGAATTGGTACTTCTTTTGGAACAATTCCGATTTTATGCGTTTTATTTGTACCTGTTTGTCAAAGTACCGGTTTTTCAACTCCGGCAACAATTATTCTTATTGCTGCTGCAGCTGCACTTGGTGATGCCGGCTCGCCTGCTTCCGATACTACTTTGGGCCCTACTGCCGGATTAAATGCCGACGGTCAGCATAACCATATTAAAGATACCTGTATTCCCACTTTTTTGCATTACAACATTGCTTTGATTGTTTTTGCAATGATTGCCGTATTGGTGTTTTAACATTATTTGAATTTTTTATTATAAGTATCTTCCGGATGTGCAGAATTTGACAAAACAATTTCATAGTATTCGTTTTTGTCTATGTCTAATCCCATATTTTTTATATTAATTTTTTTCTTAATCTTTTTCTTATTTTTATTATTTTCCATTTTATACTTGATGTATTATTTCTTCCGATTTCGGGTTTCCATATTTATTGGGGTATGGGTAACTCGTTTTTACTGATAATGTAATTATTGCTCCAATTATAAAATAAAATAAAATTCCTGTTAATACAGAAGTTTGAGCAGCACTGAACAATATTATTGCAGCTATCCAAATCCAATACCCCACACCGGAACAATTTATGTCGTGAAGCCTCTTTATAGCAAGCAATGCTCCGACAACAGCTGCCCATATATTAAATATAATATATGTTACAGTTAATATCATCATTGCAACAAATGGTACGACTCCATATGCTTTCATTCTGTATGGTATTGAAATATCTCCAGTTATCATATTTATCTTTATGTTCAGCACTATAACGGCAAGTGCTGTAATCGTTGTCAAAAATAACAGCGATACTATCGTTGAAATTATTATGAAACTTAAAAATTCTTTTCTGCTTGCTCTACCTCTAAATGAAAAATCACCCATAGATTTGACGAACGATGTTATCATATATTTCTCCTATATTGAATAATTATCTGTCCGATTGGTTATATGAGGCTTAACTACTTATATAATACCCAAATAAAAAATTTTTAAACTTGCGTAACACAAATAGTGCTACACAAGCCTAAAATTTAGTGTTTTTAATTCATAACACGTATAGTTCTATATTTTTAAATTACTTAAATTTTAACTCTTATTATGTTATCAGTCATTATTTTCAATCACAGCATCACCGTATTTATTAGGGCCATCTGTACCTTTTATAAACATACAAATACAAGTCAAAATAATATATGTGCCATATGCTATGATATTTGAAACAATAGGTGAAAAGGATTTTATGGTTTCTTTTTGCATGTCATATGCAATTCCTATAAATACAAGAATAAACACAGCTATAACAATACCTGTGATTAGAACTAAAATCCAATATAATAATACCAACCAGCCGCTTTTATTAAAGTCATGAAATCGTCTTACATTTAAAGCAATTTCTGCAATTGTTGACCATAGACTAATTATAAAAAATAATCCTCCAAAGCACAGTAAATACAATAAAATAGGCAGAGATTGTTCAAGAGGCATAGCAGCTCCTGCTTTTTGCCTTATAAAAACAGAAGGTAACTGTAATAATAAAAACGATAAAACTACTAACAGCAATCTAAAAACAAAAAATCTTACAACTTCCTGTTTTGTAGAACGACCTTTAATACTTATTCTTGTTAAAGTTTTCCATATATTTTGCCAGTAATTTTTAAACATTACTTTCTCCTAATTTTTTTGATTCATAGCAGCTTTAAATCTTGCAAGTGCCATTGCAAGTGCTTTTTCATTATTTTTGATATCCTGTTGAGCTTCCGGCGAACCGATTCTTGCTTCAAGCCTTTCTTTTTCTGATTTTGCAGCTGCAAGGTCAATATTCTGACCATATTCTACATCTTCACTAAGCAATACAGCACTGTTATTTATTACTTGAAAAATTCCGCCCATAGTAGCAAAATAATCCGTTTTATTATCTGATATTATCTTTGTAACTCCAATATCTAAAGTACTCATAAGCGGTGCATGGTCAAGTAAAACTCCAAACTCACCATCAGTACCTTTTAGGTATATTTCATCAACATATCCTTCAAAAATAATTTTTTCATGAGTAATAATTTTAAAATGTATTTTATTTTCGGACATTCAAAGCTCCGTTTAAATTTTAGTTATTAATTTGTTTTGCTTTTTCCAAAACATCTTCTATTGTTCCTGCCATATAGAACGCTTGTTCCGGAATATTATCATATTTTCCTTCTATGATTTCTTTAAAGCCTTTTATTGTATCTTCAAGTTTTACATATGCACCTTTAAATCCTGAGAATTTTTCTGCCACAAAGAAAGGCTGTGAGAAGAATTTTTGGATTTTTCTTGCTCTGTTAACGGTTTCTTTATCTTCTTCAGAAAGTTCATCCATACCGAGAATTGCTATAATATCCTGCAGTTCTTTATACTTTTGAAGTATTCCAAGAACTT
>CANQLA010000089.1 GCA_947624605.1 Candidatus Gastranaerophilales bacterium
GAAATCCCTCTCGGAAATGTTCAAATTAACAAGCAACTTGCCGTTGAAATTCAAAATATGGGCGGTCAATTTTGTGATGAAGCTTTTATTAACGAACATTCCATTGAAATTCAACTCCCCTTTATCAAACAATATTTCCCTAATGCTCAAATTGTTCCCGTTTTAATCGGCGGCTCCAATTATACCTCAATTAGAAATATCATTGAACATTATTGGAATAATCAAAAAATCGGTTTTATTATCTCTTCTGATTTGAGCCATTTTAGAAACAGGCAGGAAGCTTTAAGAATTGACAATACTACCGCTGATATGATTGAAAATTTACTTCCCGATAATATGATTCCTGATCAAGCTTGCGGTTATAAAGCTATTTGCTCTTTGGTCAGTTTCGCCAAAGAATACGGATTCTCTTTAATAAGAGTAGGTATTACCGATTCTTCCGAAAAAAGCGGTGATGAAACAAGTGTCGTTGGGTATGGCTGTTGGTTTCTCGCAGAAAATAACAAAATCGATTTTCTTAAAGAACACTTTAGCAACATTATTCTTAATTTGGCTAAAATCAGTATAAAATCTCAAATTGAAAAAATAAATCTTAAAGTCGAAAATTATCCCAGAGCTCTGGAAACAAAAACAGCTTCTTTCGTTACTCTAAAAACAGGGGAAAATTTAAGAGGATGCATCGGTACTATTATTCCTTCCGAACCCTTGGTTGTCAATATTTGTAAAAATGCTCGTAATGCCGCTTTTAACGACCCAAGATTTACTCCCGTTCAAGAAAATGAACTGGGTAATATTCAATTGTCCGTATCTTTACTTTCTTCTCCTACTAAAATGATTTTTAACGATGAAGATGATTTACTTTCTCAAATACAACCTCAAATCGACGGATTAATTATTAAAGATGTCGGCAGACAGGCTGTCTTTCTCCCTGAAGTTTGGAATTTAATTCCGGAGAAAAAAGATTTCTTAAATTCTTTAAAACAAAAAGCCGGTCTGTCTCCAAGTTGGTTTTCAAATACCTTTGAAGCATACAAGTTTACCGCTTCTTATATAATTTAGTTTTTACGGGCAGCAAATTTTTCTGCCCGCATTTTTTATTTTTACATCTTTTATTTTAAAGAAATGAGGTCCTCCAACCTCATTTTTTACAAATCCTTAAATCTCCTTTATCTATTAATAATTATAAAATTATTCCGTTTTCATCCATAATTTCTTCTTGTACAAGAACATTCTCTATATAATTCATACATGTATCCAATAACTCATTTAAACCAGATTCCAACTCTACGTTTAATAAATAGTCATTGTTAATTTCCATTACATTCTCCTTTTTTATTCTTTCTTATGTCTTTATTATCGGATTATTTTGAATAAACTTTAGAAATTTAAAACAAAATATTAACGAATGTTACAAGTTTTCGGAAATTAATCTGCTTCTTTTATTTAATTATACTCTTCCGTATACATCTTCATATCTGATAATATCATCTTCCGATATATATTCCCCTTTTTGAACTTCGATGATTCTAAGCTCTTCATTATAAGGATTTTGGAGAGAATGTTTCATTTTTACCGGAATATCTACACTTTGACCTTGTTCAAAATATAATTCTTTTCCATCTAAAATAACTTTTGCTTTTCCTTCCAGAACGACCCAGTGTTCCGATCTTTGGCTGTGTGATTGAACAGATAGTTTTTGTCCGGGAGTTACACAGATTATTTTTGTTAAATACCCTTTCCCTTCAGCAAGACATGTATACCAGCCCCATGGTCTGAATACCGTTTTGTGTACAAGATGTGACTTATCTTCTTCATTTTTTAATTTTTCAAATACTTTTTTTACTTTCTGTGAACTTTCTTTACTGCATGCTAATACTGCATCTTCTGTGTTTATTAATACAACATCGCTTATTCCTATTGCCGCTACTACTTTTTTATCACTGTATATTAATGAATCTCTTACATCTTCCGCTATTATATGACCTTCTAAAACATTCCCTTCTCTATCTTTTTTACTTACATCATATATAGATTGCCATGATCCTAAATCACTCCAATCGGATAAAAGTTTACTAAGAACTATCTTATCTGATTTTTCCATTACTGCATAATCTATCGAAATTGAAGGCATTTGTTCAAATATTCCGTATGCTATATTGATGTTGTCTTGGAAATCTAATCTTAATATGTTTTTGTATATTTCCGGTGCGTATTTTTCAAATTCTTTTAAAAGTACCGAAACTTTTGCCATGAAAATTCCGCCATTCCAATAATAATTTCCTTCCAAAATGTATTTTTCCGCACTTTCAATATCAGGTTTTTCTATAAATCTCTCTACTTTTTTTATTCCGTATATATCGCCATCCGTCTTAATATATCCGTATCCTGTTTCAGGATAAACAGGCTGAATTCCAAAAGTAACTATATATCCGTTTTCTGCTGCTTCAATTCCCTCTTTTACCGTTTTTTCAAATGCTTTTACATCTTTTATCAAATGGTCTGAAGGTGCTATTATTACAATTTCTTCGGGATTTTTTATCTGTCTTAAATATTCTAAAGACACTGCTATAGCGGGAGCTGTATTTTTTGCCATTGGTTCGGATAATACTACCGCTTCTTTATAAATTTGCGATAATTGGAATTTGACATCATTAACGTGTTTTATATTCGTAACGGATATTATGTCTTCCGAATTGATAAATGAATTTAATCGTTTAAATGTACTTTGTAATAAACTTAATTCTCCATCCAATTTCAACAGTTGTTTGGGGTATAATTCCCTGCTTAACGGCCACAATCTGCTGCCTGATCCTCCTGCCAATATTATTCCGTACATTTCTTCTCCAATTTCTGTCTTTGAATATTATAATAACATAAAAAATTATCTGTTGGTAATTTAAACTTGATTAAGGCACATTTTTATAATAACCTTGAGTTATTACAGGAGATAAAATTATGCTGAGAGCAGGAATTGTAGGATTACCCAACGTTGGAAAATCAACACTATTTAATGCATTAACAAGTGCGAAAAATGCACAAAGTGCGAATTATCCTTTTTGTACAATTGAACCGAATGTAGGAGTTGTAGCAGTTCCGGATGAAAGGCTGTGGAAACTTCAGCCTCTCGTACATACAGACAAAGTTGTTCCGACATCTGTAGAATTTGTAGATATAGCAGGTCTCGTAAAAGGAGCAAGTAAAGGAGAAGGATTAGGAAATCAATTTCTTGCAAATATCAGAGAAACTGATGCAATTATTCAAGTTGTGAGGTGCTTTGACGATCCAAACACCATTCACGTAAACGGAAAAGTTAATCCTATAGATGATATAGAAACAATTAATACAGAGTTGGCTCTTGCAGATATGGCATCTTTAGAAAAAAGGATTGCCAAAACAGCTAAGGTTGCAAATTCAGGAGACAAAACAGCAAAAACAGAATTAAAAGTCATGCAGACATTATATGACAAACTGTCTGATGCAGCATTTATAAATGTAGATGAAATATTCAGCGATGAAGATGAGTTAAAATTTGCAAAACAATCACAATTAATGAGCATAAAACCTGTGATATATGCGGCAAATGTTTCAGAAACAGATGTAAAAGACGGAAATAAATATACAAAACAAGTTGAAGAATATGCAAAAAAACATGGTGCAGAAATAGTTATAATATCTGCTAAAATTGAAGAAGAACTTGCAGACTTGTCAAGAGAAGAAGCTAAAGAATACCTTTGTGAACTTGGAATTACAAGCTCAGGTATAGAAAAAATGATTCAATCGGTATATCACCTTTTAAATTTAAGGACATATATTACAGCAGGAGAATTAGAAGTTAAAGCATGGACTATAACGGCAGGTACAAAAGCTCCTCAAGCAGCAGGAGTAATTCATTCAGATTTTGAAAAAGGTTTTATACGTGCAGAAGTTATATCTTATGAAGATTTTCTCGCTTGCGAAGGTTCTTATGCACTTGCAAAAGAAAAAGGTGTAATGCGTTTGGAAGGCAAAGATTATGTGGTTCAAGACGGAGATATAATGCATTTCAGATTTGCAACTTAATGGGGGCTTATTATGCAAAACTTAATTTTGTTTGTTATAGCATCTGCTTCACTTGCAGTTATTCCGGGGCCTGATATTTTATTTGTAATAACTCAAGGTATTACACAAGGTAGAAAAGCTGCAATTTTAACTTCTACAGGATTGGTATCGGGGTGTATTTTTCACACAACTCTGGCTGCTTTTGGTATTTCTATTATTTTCAAACAGTCAAAATTTGCATTTTTAATTTTACAAATATTGGGTTCTTGTTATCTTCTTTTTTTAGCATATAAAGCTTTAAAATCTGACAGTATTTTAAAAACAGATTCTGACATAAGCTCTTCCGGTTTTAAAAAGGGAATTTTGATGAACATTTTAAATCCAAAAGTTGCCTTGTTTTTTATTGCTTTTCTACCCCAATTTGTTAATAAAGGTACTAAACATTTCGCATTGGATATGATATTTTTAGGTATGCTATTTGCTTTTATATCTTGGATAGTTTTTGTTATTTGTTCAATATTATCAGCACAATTTAATAAATTTTTTATAAAAAATGAAAAATTTGGAAAATATATAAATAAATTTGCAGCATCTGCTTATGTCACAATTGTAATTTTGTTGTTCGTTTCTTAGTTTTTTTTATTGAAATTAATTTATTGTGATTAATATTAAGAAATATGAACAAAAATTAGTTTTCATAAATGCTTGTAGTTGTTGGTTTTTAGCTATTACTTACTTACTTACTTACTTACTTACTTACTTACTAAAGTTGATATATGTAAGTGACGATATAAAAAATATGTTACAAAAATGAAAGGGGAAATGAAAAATGAGTATGGAGATGGGTCTTGATAGATTACTACAAACCAAGGTAATGAAATTGGAAGATGGAACAAAAATAACGTATAACTCTCAGGATGGAACACCCCAAGTACGATATGAAGAAGATGGATCGATATCGGTATTTGGTGCAAATGGAGCAACTATTACCGGAGCGAAACAAGGAAGTAATATAAACTTATTTGATTCTAATAATGTAACCTTTAATGGAAAAGGTAAAGGAGAGGACAATATAAATTTAATCAACTGTAACGATAGTACTATTAATGGTGGCAAGGGAGATGACAACATTAATATTTTAGAAGGAACAAATAACAATATAAATGGCGGAAAAGGTAATGACAACATAAAGAACTATGGTGATTACAATAATATCTACGGTGGAAAAAATGCTGATAACATAGCAAACTATGGTAATCATAGTAAAATTGATGGCGGAAAAGGATGTGACAACATAGCAAACTTTGGTAGTGATAATAAAATCAAAGGTGGAAAAGGAATTGATGATATAATAAACTTTGCTGATAACAATAAAATTGATGGCGGAAAAGGTAATGACAGAATACTCAATCTTGCTGATGATGTTAAAATCAGAGGGGGACTTGGCAATGACAAAGTATTTTCATTAGGTGACAGCAACAATATTAAAGGCGGTTTTGGCAATGACAAAATAATTGCATTAGGTGACGAAAACAATGTTAAAGGCGGTTTCGGAAACGACAAGTTAGGAGTTGGTGGCTATAATAATATAGCATCGGGAGGCTTCGGCTTTGATACTGTTAAGTCTCAAGGACATAATAACTTTACGACAGGCGGAGCCGGTATTGATTTTGTTAGTAACAACGATACAATATTCGGAAAACATTTACGTTTGTTATAATAAATAAAAAAATAAATTAAAGCAGGGGAATATAAAAATCCCCTGTTTTTTATTTTTCAGCATTAATTTTCATTAATTTCATCAATCACCTGAGGAGTATGAAGAATTAAACCGTACATAATACTGTCAGTTATAGCCATATAAGAAGCTTCAATTATATCTTCACTCACACCAACTGTATCCCATTTATTTATACCATCGGTTGTTTCTATATTTACCCTTGTAACTGCCGCCGTTCCGTCTTTACTGTCTAAAATACGAACTTTAAAATCACACAATTTATATTTTAATATTTCCGGATAAAATTCTACAAGAGCTTTTCTAAGTGCCGTATCAAGTGCATTAACCGGCCCTTCTCCTTCAGCCACCGTATGAATATTGTGTTCATCAATTTTGACTTTAACTGATGCCTCAGTTATTATATTATGTTTTTTTTCTCCAATAAAGGTATCTCCGATAACTCTAAACCCTGAAATTTTAAAAAAGTCAGGCATTTTGTCCAAAATATCTATTATTAAAAGTTCAAAAGAAGCTTCTGCTCCTTCAAAAGCAAATCCTTTCCATTCAAGTTTTTTTATTCTGTCAATAATTTTAGGCAAATCAGAATCCTGAATGTTTTTTATTATACGAAGGTGTCTGATTTTTTCTTTCAAAGAGGCAGTTCCTGCCTGATCAGAAATTAAAATTTTTCTCATATTTCCGACTTCATCAGGAGAAATATGTTCATAAGTTTTGGAATTTTTGCGGACTCCGCTGGCATGAATACCTGCTTTATGAGCAAAAGCACTCATTCCAACATATGGAGCATTTGACGGCACCGAAACATTTGAAATTTCAGCAATACTATTGGATGTAAATGTTAAATTACTTATTTTTTCTCCTAAGACATCATACCCTTTTTTTAATTGCAAGTTTGGAATTATGGAACATAAATTTGCATTTCCGCATCTTTCACCGTAACCGTTTATACATCCTTGAATTTGAATAGCCCCAGCATCTGCTCCGGCAATAGAATTTGCAACTGCCATATCACTGTCATTATGGGTATGAATACCAAGTTTTATTTCCGGAATAAAATCAATTACAGACTTAGTTATATCAGAAATTTCATAATTCATGCAGCCGCCATTTGTATCACAGAGAACTATTCTTTCTGCTCCGGCATCATAAGCTGTTTTTATAGATTTTAGTGCATAATCAGAATTGTGTTTAAACCCGTCGAAAAAGTGTTCCGCATCAAAAAATACTCTTTTTCCTTTTGAAACAAGATATTGTATGCTTTCAAATATCATTAAAATATTTTCATCAAGTGTTGTACATAAGGCATGCTCAACATGAAAATCCCATGTTTTTCCGAAAATGGTAATCACATCTGTATTAGCAGATAAAAGCATTTGTAGAATTTTATCATCTTGTGGTTTTGTCTGAGGCTTTCTTGTACATCCAAATGCAGTTATTTTGGAGTGTTTTAAGCGAATATTTTTTAATTCATTAAACACCTCTATATCTTTAGGATTTGCCCCGGGCCAGCCTGCTTCGATATAGTCAATACCCAATTCATCAAGCAGTTTAACTATTTTTAATTTATCGGAAGTTGAAAAATTAATACCTTCTGATTGCGCTCCGTCACGCAATGTTGTGTCGTATATTTCAATCTTTTTCATAAGCAATTACCATTTCAAAAAAATTTTAACACAAAAATTTCTTTTTATATTTTTATGATATAATATTACTTAATATAGTGTTTATAACCGGAGTTGAATATGGATGCTGAAAAATTAATAAGAGTTGCAAAAGGTTCGGAAACAGCCGATTTAGTTATAAAAAACGCAAATGTCGTAAATGTTTTTAATGATGAAATTAAAAAAACTGATATAGCTGTTTTTGAAGGTCGTATTGCAGGAATAGGCGAAGGTTATAAAGGGAAAAAAGAAATAGATATTAACGGTTCGTACGTCACTCCTGCTTTTATTGACGGTCACGTACATATAGAAAGTTCAATGTGTCTGCCGAAAGAATTTGCAAAAGCGGTAGTTCCCGAAGGAACTGTTACCGTTATGGCAGATCCGCACGAAATATCAAATGTTTTTGGTTTACATGGAATAAGTTTTATGAGAGAAGCTTGCAAAAATTTACCTTTGCAGGTTTATATGATGCTTCCTTCTTGTGTTCCGGCTACTAATTCCGAAACATCAGGTTTTGAACTTGCAAGTTACGATTTATCCTTATTGATAGATTCTCCGGAAATTTTAGGTGTTGCTGAGATGATGAATTTCCCCGGAGTTTTAAATTGTGATAAAGAAGTTATGTCAAAACTTAAGTTAGGACTTTCTAAACATAAAAAAATTGATGGTCATGCTCCGGGTTTAAGCGGTAAAAATCTTTGTGCGTATGTAGCTGCCGGTGTTATGTCCGATCATGAATGTACAACTCCTAAAGAAGCTACCGAAAAACTCGGACTCGGTATGTATATTATGATTAGAGAAGGCTC
>CANQLA010000090.1 GCA_947624605.1 Candidatus Gastranaerophilales bacterium
TTTTAACATAATTCACCCAAACAATTATAACATATAAACAAATTTATGATATATTATTTATATGAAAAAGTTTATATTAATCACGATAATTGCATTAATAATACAAACATCGGTACAGGCAATTGAGGATGTTAATATACCCGTAAAAATATATTCAAAAGATAATATTTTGTTCGGATTAAAAACAAACGAAGGAAAAATTATCACTGAAGCCGAATACAAAAAACTAATTTGTTTGGAAGACGGTGTTTTTATTGCACAAAAAGGCAATAAGTTCGGTTTAATTGACAAAGAAGGCAAAGTTATAGTAAAACCCAAATATACACATGCGGACAGATTTCTCGGCAAATATGCAAAACTCGGAAATGATAACAATTATGGTTTATATGATAAATACGGTAAAGAAATACTTCCGCATAAATATTCAAAAATAGATGTTCTTTTTGGAAATATGTTTTTAACTTGTAAAAAATACAAATACGGTGTTTCTGATATGAATGGAAATACATTGTTAGAAAACAAATTTGAAGATATTTATATGCCCAATCCTAAAAAAATGCGTATTAAATATAACGGAAACTGGTACGAAATTGAAAGAGCAACAGGTAAAACCATAGATTTACCTGAAAATGTAACAAAAATTCAAGTTGATGATAAAGAGTATTTGATTACACAACTGATAAATAACACAGGTGTATGGTCCGGTTATTCCGCATTAACGTTAACAGATTATATAGTAAAATTATTTTCATCAATATCGCCGGCATACGAAGATACGATTGATGAACTTATGCTCTCGCATGGTACTGATACGGTTACAATATTTATGCAGTTAAGTTGGTTGCCTAAATTTCCCGTAACATATATCAGAAAGTATTACCATAATATAGCAAACCCTGAAAATGGTCCTTTAGCTGATGTCCGTTCGGAAATAAAAAAACAATTGAAATAGCAAAAATATGAGTATAATTACAAAATCGAAATTTCTTGAATTTAAAACAGCCAAAAGTCCTTCAGGTCACGATTGGTTTTACGTCAGGAGAACAAACGATAGTCAAAATCGTGACAGTGCAGTTGTAATAACCACAATTGTTAAAAAAGATAATGAATACAATTTTTTATTTATTAAAACCAAGCGGCCGCCTATATATGGTGAAGGTAAAGCGGATTTTTGCATAGAAAGCCCTGCGGGTTTAATCGGTGATACAGATAAAAATGAAGTTCTTCAAAATTGTATAACAAAAGAACTTATGGAAGAAACGGGATTATATGCGTCAAGAGTATACACAGAGTTGAAAAACAGTTCGACTTCTGCAGGTTTATCATCAGAAACATTAACTTTTGTAACAGCAATAGTTGATAATTATAAAGTAATAAATAAGCCCGTTTCTGATGGGGGGATAATTATTGAAAGATTTTTGGTTCCGTCAAAAGAAGTAAGAAAATACTTAAAAGAAATAGATTACAAAAAGTATTCAATAGCTGCACCTACAATATGCGGAATTTTTTATGCACTTGAGAGAATTAAATAAATTTTTCTATAATTTCAACAGATTGCAGCGTTAGAGGAATGCCCATAATTTTATTTTGGAAATATGATTCCAAAAAATTATTTGGTAATTTTGTCCAAAATTTCAAAGGATATATATTATATTTTTCCATTATATATTTAATATTGGCATTATATTTTGATATTATCGGGTAAATCATTGGTGCTATATTCTCGTCGGTTAAAAATTTAAAATCATTTATATTTTTCAAAACATTAGATATTCTTTGAAAAATACGTTTTCTTTCAGAGAAACTTTTTTCAAAATTTAAGTTTTTCAAATAAGATTTAGTTTTTTCACTCATTAATTTTATAGGTTGATTATTTAATGACAATTCATTTTTACAAAAATCATCAAAAGAATTAATAATATAATCCCTGTCTTTGTCGGGGACAAAATTTTGTTCTAAGTTAAATTTACAAAATAAAATGCCCCCATCATTAACATTAAAAAATTTTCTCGGAGATAAAAAAGAAGCCAAGCCTGTTTTTGAACCATAAAATGCTTGTGAATTGTCTAATATCAAATTTTTATATTTTAATGCCAAATATTCACTATTTTTATTACAAATACCGAAATAATTAGGATATAGAATATAATCATTTTCGTTAAAACAAATAGTCGGAAAGAAATTTTTGTCTATATGATAAAAAAGAATTTTAACATTTTCTTTTCTGAGTGATTGCCAAACAACAGGGCAAATATAATAAGGGATGTAAATTTTAGTTATCCCGAGAACTCTAACCAAATATCTCAGGCAATTTCTTGCGGAATTAAGAAGAATTGTTTTGCTTAAGTCAATTTTTATCATTAAGAGAAATTTCTAAAATCAATTAAATATATTCAAATATTAATATAAACAAAATAAAAACATTAATTGGTATATTAATTTATAATACGGAAAATTATTTTTAAATATGTAATCTTCTGAATTTGCCTGACCGGTGATTTTTTATTCAAATCACCGGGTTAAAATTATTTCAAAAGGAGTAATTTTATGAAAAAAAATATATTATTTTTGTTATCGAACACAAAAAGACTTGACGAAACCCACAAAACAGGGATATGGTTATGTGAATTTTCAATTCCCTACATAAAATTAAAAGGAGAAGGATACAAACTGACAACGGTAAGTCCTTTAGGAGGATGCACATACATTGATGAAGCGAGTATACCGGAAAAAACAAATATAGAAATGGAAATATTATCAGAAGCAATAGAGAAAACAGAAAAATTATCAGACATCGATTATAACGAATTTGACGCAGTAGTAGTTCCGGGCGGACACGCAGCAATGATTGATTTGGCAGACAATATAGAAGTATCTAAGCTATTAGGATTATTTTTTTATGAAAGGAAAATAATTGCAACAATATGTCACGGAGGAGCAGCACTGCTTGGAGCGAAAACAAAAGACAATAAGCCAATTATAGAAGGAAAAAATATTACTGCGTTTTCCAATGATGAAGAGAAATTATCGGAAACAGAAGATATAGTGCCATTTTTATTAGAAAACAGATTAAAAGATTCAGGAGCAAAATATTCATGCGGCAAACCGTTCAGTTCATACATAATAGAAAATGATAACCTGATAACAGCACAAAACCCACAATCATCAGAAGATTTTGCAAAAGCAGTATCAGAAAAATTAAAAGAAAATGCGGATATATAATCCGCATTTAAAAGACTATAAAGAATAAAACTGAAATAATTGAATTTAATTTATTTGAGTGTTATAACAATACGAGAAGATAACATACATCAAAGGGAATAAAAATGGAAAAGAATGAACAAAATTTGCACGTATTAAGACACTCAGCATCACACATAATGGCACAAGCGGTACAAAGATTGTTCCCCGGAACAAAACTTGCAATAGGTCCAGCAATAGAAAACGGATTTTATTATGACTTTGATACGGAACATTCTTTTACGGAAGATGATTTATTAAAAATAGAAGAAGAAATAAAAAATATATTAAAACAAAATTTAGTATTTGAAAAATATGAAATTCCGGATGTAGAAAAACAAATAAAAAAATTTCTCGAAGAAGGAGAAATATACAAAGCAGAATTACTGGAAGAACATAAAAACGATAATCCGACATTATATTTAACGAAAGACAAAGAAGGAAATGTAGTATTCAATGATTTATGTGCCGGTCCGCACGTACCAAATACAACATATATAAAAGGAAATGCAATAAAACTGTTAAAAGTAGCAGGAGCGTACTGGAGAGGGAATGAAAAAAACAAAATGCTTCAAAGGATATATGCAACAGCATTTTGGAATAAAGAAGATCTTGCCAAATACTTAAACATGTTAGAAGAAGCACAAAAGCGAGATCATAGAAAACTTGGAGTACAATTAGATTTATTTTCCGTAAGAGAAGAAATTGGAGGAGGATTAGTTCTTTGGCATCCAAACTTATCTGTTATAAGAGAAGAAATAGAAAATTATTGGAGAACAGAACACAGAAAAAGAGGGTATGTAATAGTTCATACACCGCAAATTGCAAAATCAAAACTATGGGAACTATCAGGACATATTGACCATTATAAGGAAAACATGTTTTTCATTCAAAAAGAAAATGAAGAAGATGATCAATATATAGTAAAACCAATGAATTGTCCATTCCACATATTAATATATCAAGCAAACAGGCACTCGTACAGGTCATTACCGCTCAGAATGGCAGAACTTGGAACAGTATATAGAAAAGAAAAGTCCGGAGCATTATCGGGACTAACAAGAGTACAAGGATTTACACAAGATGATGCTCATATTTTCTGTACACCGGAACAGTTAGTGGATGAAATCAACGGAATAATTGATTTTGTAGCAGATACAATGAAAATATTTAATATGGACTTTGAAGTAGAACTTTCAACAAGACCGGAAAGTTATGTAGGAAAACTCGAAAACTGGGAGTTGGCAGAAGCCGGCTTAAAAGAAGCAATGGATAAACGCGGAATGAAATACGATATTAATGAAGGAGACGGAGCATTTTACGGGCCGAAAATAGACTTTAAAGTAAAAGATGCAATAGGAAGAACATGGCAATGTGCGACAATTCAATTGGATTTTAATCTTCCGGAACGTTTTGATATAAAATATCAGGACAAAGACGGACAAATGAAAACACCTGTTATGCTTCACAGGGTAATATTCGGTTCAATGGAAAGATTTCACGGTATTTTAACAGAACACTATGCGGGAGCATTTCCCACATGGCTTGCACCGACACAAGTTTGCATAGTTCCAATAGCAGAAAGACACAATGATTATGCAAAACAAATTTATGACAAATTATTTGCACAAGGAATAAGGGTACAACTTGATGATCGTTCCGAAAGCATGAACTACAAAATAAGAGAGGCCCTGCAAGATAAGAAGATACCTTATGTTGCAGTTGTAGGAGATAAAGAAACTGAAACAAATCAAATTGCTTTAAGAGTAAGAGCAAAAGGTATGGCAGGAGCAATGGATATAAATAAATTTGCCGAACAATTAGCAGCTGAAATAAAAGAAAAGGTTACAAAACCATCAATTAACGGATAATACAATTATGATTAGGAATGTTATATTATTAATAATTATTTTTATTACGGCAGTAACGAATGTTTTTGCCGATACAATACCGACATCATCTACAAGTATAAAAAATTACGGAATTGGTGTATACAAAATAGAACAAGATTTTTCACTATTTTCGCAGCCTGATGAAAAATCCAAAATTATAAGACATATTGATATACCATCTGACAAGAACCAACCGCAATCTGCAATAATAAGAAGTTCTAGCGGTGTTCCAAGCCCATTTATTATATCCATTCCTTCAATGCAGGAATATTTTATGACGGTTTATGAATATCCTGAAAATGATTGGATAGAAGTATATTATAATCAAAAAAATTCTCAAAGAGGATTTTTAAAATTTCTTCAAAAAGAAAATTTTATGACCTGGAAAGAATTTTTTCTAAAATATGGGAAGAAAAACGGACTGATTGTAATGAAAGATCTTCCGGAAGCAAAATATAAGTTATATTCGCAAGATTCGGAAAAATCACAGGTTGTTGACACATTTACGTATCCTCAATATATTGCAATGAGAATAATAAGAGGCAATTGGATGCTTGTAACAGTTGTTGATTCGGGAACCATATATAAAACAGGCTGGATTAAATGGAGAGGTGAAGACGGTACACTGTATCTTTTCCCCAAATTTAAGATATAAAAGTAAAGAATTATCTTAACAAAAAAAATTAATACTTTGCATATTTGAAAATATGTTTTATAATCAATAAGTTATCATATAGGAGGCAAAAAGTTTATGCGCATTATCGTTAACGGACGCAACATTGAAATTACGGATGCAATCAAAGCATACACAAAAGAAAAAATCGGAAAAGTATTAAATCATTATGATCAAATACAACTTATAGAAGTTGTTTTGAGTGTAATAAAAAATCCTTCCGTAAGCGAGAGCCATACAGCTGAAGTTATTTGTAAAATGACATCAGGGACAATAAAACTTGAAGAACAATCAGAAACAATGTACGCAGCGATAGATTTACTGGCGGATAAACTTTTAAGGCAGGTAGAAAAACACAAAAGCAAATATATAAAAGCTTCAAAAAATGCATCCATCAGAACTGACGGATTGGCAGAAGAAGATTCGGAAGAAAATGTTGAAGAATAATAAATGAAAGATAATAAGTGTTACCGATAATTACAGAGGAACAATCGTCATTAATATTTGCAGAGATATTTCAGGATGTTCATGCTTGGAGAAAGAAAATGATTCATTATATCAAAAATGAAAATCCTGAAATAAATGCTGCTATTATTGAAGCAGCAAATAATACGGATCTTGATCCTAAAGCTGTTGCTCTTGGAGCATATATGACTTATGTACTTTTAGAAACTGCTATGAAAGAAGATTCTGATGATGATATAGCTCTAAAAGATTTTACGACTGATTAATAATATTTTTTAGAAAATATTTGCATAAGATAAAAAATAATCGGATATAACGTTATAGAGTTTAGGCAGAATAAATGTTAAAATGAGTGCACCCATTACAGGTTTAAACAGAAAACTCAATTGAAAGACGTTAATTTGCGGTGCGGTTTTAGAAATTATACCCAAAATTATATCTTGTCCTAAAGTAGCAATTAAAATAGGGGAGGCAAATTGAAGTCCGACATACAAAATATTTGAAGTTATTTTTACCAAATATTCGGTATTAATTAACTGTTCAAGCGGCAATATATTTGCATATAGTGGAAAAATTGCGAAACTTCTGATAAAAGCATTTAAAATCCAATAAAATCCGCCAATATTGATAAAAATCATTAAACCTAAAAGACCAAACAATT
Organism: Candidatus Gastranaerophilales bacterium; assembly: GCA_947624605.1. Classification (GTDB taxonomy): domain Bacteria; phylum Cyanobacteriota; class Vampirovibrionia; order Gastranaerophilales; family Gastranaerophilaceae; genus RUG841. Next base: position 6,932 of record CANQLA010000090.1, read on the forward strand.
TTCCCATAACAGAAACCTGAGAAGAAGTACTCGGATCAAGAACGGTAGCAGAAGACATGCCCATCTGAGTATTTATCATGTCGCCTCCGGCTTCTACCGCTGTTAATATACAATAACCGATATACCCTATTAAACAACCGCATATATAATTAATGACAATAAGATATATCAAAGATGCGTCAGCAGGAGGCATACCCGGTTTTAAAATTCCTGTAAGTATAACTGTAAATGTAATTGCAAATGCCAATTTAACCATATTAGGTATTTCTTTACGATTTAATCCCGGAGCAAATCGCAACAAACCAAGAATTCTGACAAAAATTAAAAATCCGGCACCCAATGCTGTATTAATCTGAGGAAAATATTTTGCAAAATCCAAAAGAATATTATCAATCATTATATCTCCGGAGCATCAAGTTGTAGAAATGAGCCTACCTGTTTAACTTTTTCATTTTTAATTTCTACGGAATAATACTCCTCTCCTTTTTCTGTTAGAATTTTAACATCAGCCTTTCCTGTTTTTTTTGCCGTAAAAATCACTTGTTGTTCATTATCACTTATTGTTGAAATTCTTTGAGCCGAAATTATATCGGGATTATTACTTTTTATACTTTTTATTTTTGAATCAGAGAAATATAAATAATTTAAACCGCATTGAAATTCAATATTTTGGAAAGCAAAACCGGCAGTAGATATCAACAAAAATGCAGCTAAAGATAATAAAAAAACAAATTTTTTCATTTTACCTCCTATTTTCATTTATTTTTTTTCTTTCAAGTAAACTTGGATTAGGCACAGGCATTTTTGAAGCAGCATTATATTTCAGTTTATCGTAATCTTTTAAAAAAGGCGGATTGCCCGGTGCATTCATATACTCTCCCGCTTTTGGATTTTTAAATTTATCTGCTTTCATTTCAGACGAAAATGGTTTTACATATTTATAGTAATTTGAAGCTAAAACATAACTATCATTTTTAGGAATAACTTCAAAAGACAAATGTATGGCTTCCGTAAAAAAGTTGGAAACCATTCTTGTAAATCCGGTTCCCATAATTAATATAACTAAAAAAACAGCGGTAATTTTAGGTGCTGCAGCAATTGTTTGTTCCTGAACCTGGGTAACAGCCTGTAAAATACCAACCACCAAACCTACGCCAGCAGCCGTCAATACACAAGGAAGTGCAATCGACAACATTAAAACAATACCTTTATTCATAAATTCTATTAACAA
>CANQLA010000091.1 GCA_947624605.1 Candidatus Gastranaerophilales bacterium
TGGGAGAGATAGATTATCATTTTGCGAAGGGTAAATATTCGTTGCAAACAGATAGTGTACCTGCGGTAATTTTGAAAGAGCCGAAAATAGTTTTAAGGGGGATGAAAAATCCGATACTAACGGAAGTATGTGAAGAGGTAGTTGAGAATGATTTTACAGCTGATAAAGATAATTTATGTACAATAATAACCGGTTCAAACACAGGAGGGAAAACGGTAGTTTTAAAGACCATAGGGATATGTATATTGATGGCGAAAGCAGGATTTCACTGTCCGTGCAGCAGAGCAGAGATATATCCGTTTAAAAGGATATATGCGGACATAGGAGATGAGCAGAATATAACACAGAGTTTATCGACATTTTCATCGCACATGAAAAATCTAATAGAGATGAGTGAAAAATCAGATGAAGAGACGTTGATATTAATAGATGAGATATGCAGCGGGACAGATCCGGCAGAAGGATCAGCCCTTGCGAAAGCGATATTAAAAGATTTTGTGAAGAAAAGAGCTGTTAGTGTTGTTACTACACATTATGGAGAATTAAAAAACCTTGCATTAACGGAAGACAAATTTGAAAATGCGAGCGTAAGATTTAATAGTGAGACATTAAAGCCGACATATCAATTTACCCAAGGGATTTCAGGAAGCAGTAATGCAGTTGCAATTGCGGAAAATTTAGGCTTATCGAAAGAAATTATAGAAGATGCAAAAGAAATATACAGAGATACTTCAGGAAATATGGCGGAGAAATTTTCTCAAATTGAGCAAATGTGGGAGAAAGCAGTTTTATTAAAAGAAGAGGCGGAGAGAAATTATGAAGATTCGGAGAGGATAAAGGAGAAATTAAAACAGCAATATGAGGAGATAAAGAGGGAAAAAAGAAAAATTATTATTAATTACAAAAGTAAGACTCAATCGGAATTTGAAAGGAGCAAAGGTGAAATAGAAGAGATATTAAAAGAATTGAGAGGAAACAGAGAAATAAAGAACGCATTGAATTCAATAAGGAAGAGCAATATAGTGCGAAAGGATTTACAAGATAAGTTAACGGAAGAATATGAAAAGTTATCGGATGAATACAGTGATATAGACATTACAGAGATAAAAGAAGGAGATAAAATAATAATACGAGATTTAAATCAAGAAGCCCAATTTGTAAAGATAACAGAAAAAGGAAAGAAAGCGTTAATAATGATGGGAGCGGTAAAAACGATTATTTCTTTAGAAAAAATAGCAATGTATGATAAGGATAAAATAAAACCGAAAACCAAAAGACTTATACATTATAAAGAGCCGGAGCAATTTATAAGAAAAGATATTTCAAATACGGTAGATTTAAGAGGATGCCGATACGAAGAAGCAATGAAAAAGACGGAAGAGTATTTAGATAAAGCAAGTGCAGCGGGGTTGGCGAGTGTGACAATAATACATGGACACGGAACGGGAGTTTTAAAGAAGGCAATAAGAGAATATTTAGCGAGCAGTCCTTATGCGGCAAAATACAGGGCAGGGGAAAATGCAGAAGGCGGAGATGGTGTTAGTATAGTGGATTTAAACTAATGAAATCAAACAAATTAGACAAAAATATTAAATTCAATTCAATTAATTTAACAGCATACAGAGCCATAAAGATATTCAAGATGTTATTGGAGAAACCTTGTTCAAATCATGAAATCATAGAGAATTTACAGAAAGATGAAATAACAAGCAAATCGATTTCGGATGATACATTAAGGGCGACGTTAAATTCGTTGAAATCGGTAGGTTGTGATATTTCAAGACCGAGTCCGAATAACAATTATAAGTATGTATTAAACTCACATCCTTTTGGACTTAGAATAACGAGTAAGCAAGTGAATATAATGATATCAATCAGACAGGATTTTTTATTAAAGAATGATTGGCAGACAGTTCTTGCAATAAATGATTTATATGAGAAAATTGCAAAAAATTTTCAAGATAAGAAGTTAATGGATTTGATAATATCGACCGAACCATTTTTGGAGATACGTCCGGAAGTAATTAATTTTATAAGGAAGAAGCGGATAGAGGGAAAAGATATAATAATGAATTATGCCACATCAAGAGATAAGCAGAATTTAATAGAGGTAAAGGCCGATAAAATTTTTTGTTATTGCGGAAAGATATATTTATGCGGATGGTATTACAAGAGGAATAAATACGCATATTTTAATGCGGAAAAGATTAGATATATAGAAGGAATAGAAGGTAAAGTGGAGAAATTATGTACAAATTTTTATAAAGCGAGATATAAGATATATGGAAATGACAGTAAGACATTTCGAGCAGATGAAGAAGAAACTGTAATCAAGCGGGAAGAAAATTTTATAATTGTTGAATATGAAGTAAAGAGTGAATTTAAATTTTTCCAAAGGTTATTAAATTTTGGAGAGAATTTTGAGCTTATAGAGCCTATATATTTGAGGAAAGTATTATTAAACAAAATCAACAATATGTTGGAGAGATACAGAGATGATAAACATTAATAATAAGAAGCACAATTCTTGTGTAAGGGTATTAGAATTTTTGAAGATATTAACAGATTCTGATATAAATTTAAACAATATTTATGAAAAAAACGAAGAGAAGTTTGGAGAAATAGAAACGACGGAAACATTTTTGAAATATATAAACACGTTATACATTTCAGGATTAAAGATAGACAAAATCGGAAAGAAGTACAGATTAAGCAAATCAATAACGACGATAGACATATCGGAAGAAGAACTTGAGCTTTTATACAAGATATACGAAAATTTTGAGAATTGTTGTATAGAGTCAGACAGAGAGGAGTTAGAGCAATTATACAGAGGGATAAATAAATTTTTGTCGGAAGAAAAGATGATAAAATTATCGGAAAAAATCAGTGATATAAAAGCGAGAAAGAGCAAGAGCAAAATAGCGATAAAAGCACAGAAATATCAAGAATATATAGAATTAAAGCAAAAGTTAAAAATCAAATATAAAGGAGAGGAATATATAGTAGAGCCAAGGAATGTAGAAATAGAAAACGGAATTATATTTTTCAAGATATATTGTCCAGAGAAAGCGGAATTGATGAAGCTTTTAACTGATGAAATAGAGGAGATAAGGGTACTACCGATAATGTCGAGGGAAGCGAATATAACGACGACAATAGTATTTGAAGTTTATGAGAGGCTTGCGACGAATTACAGATTGAGGGAAAACGAGTATATACAATCATTTGATGACAAGAAAAAGGTAATAGTTAATTGTGGGGAAGATAAAAAATTATTATTAAACAGGTTATTAAAATACGGAGAGAATTGCAAGATTTTAAAGCCTAAGACATTTCAAGAAGAATATAAAAAGCATAGCAGAGAAGTTATGAGATATAAGAGTAAAGAAGGGAAAGAAAAAATGAAAAGGATAGCAATAATACCGATAGATAACAGACCTGTTTGCTATGTACTGCCGAGGGAGATAGCGGAAATAAACGGCAGATATAAAGTGATTATGCCGAACAGGAAACAACTTGGTTCTCTTAAAGAAACGGCAGATACGGAAGGTTTATTTGAATGGTTGGAAGAGGTTGAAGGAGCTGATTATATAATAATATCAGCGGACACATTGATATATGGAGGACTTATACCATCAAGGAGGAGTTGTATAGGAATAGAAGATATAGACAGAAAGCTGATACGATTAAGGAACATACTTTTAAGTAAGTCAAATTCAAGGGTATTAATGTTTTCGAGTATAATGAGGATTTCAAATAATAATATAAATGAAGAGGAGAAAGAATACTGGAAAGATTATGGAGAAAAGATATATGAATATTCATACAACATTCACAGAGCTGAAGTTGAAGGGAGAGAAGATATAAGGGAGAGGGCATATAAGATATCGAGAGAAATTCCGGAAGATATAATGATAGATTGGCTAAATACACGTGCGAGAAATTTTGAAGTAAATAAAAAGTATATAAAGATGTATGATGACGGGTTAATAGACACGTTAATATATTCAAAAGACGACAGTGGGGAATACGGATTAAATGTAAAAGAAGCAAAATATTTAGAATATCAGTCAGAGAAAAGAGGAGGAGTAATAGTAAAAGCAGGAGCGGATGAAATACCTATAACACTAATGACGAGATGTTTTACAGAAGGTAGAGAAATAAAAATTTGTCCGATATATACGAATGTTGAAAGTATAGGAAAAATATCAAAATACGAAGACATTTCAGTGAAGAAATCAGTAGAGACGCAGATTTTAACAGCGGGATGCAAAGTTACGGATATAGAAGAAGCGGATATAATAATGTATATAAATAATTTCAAAGAAGAGCAAGGCGAATTGGTACTGGGGAAAAAGCTGTCTGAATATACAGGGGAGATAAAGAAATATGGGAAACCGACATTTTATATAGATATAGTGAATGCAAACGGAGGGGATAATAATTTTGTAAGGGAGATATTAAAGGGAGAAATTGACAATTTTTATGGATATTCAGGTTGGAATACAACGGGGAATGCAATAGGGTCAGGAATTGCAGCAGCAATTAGTAAATTTTTATCAGATGAAAAAGGAGAGGAGAGTTTTAAGAAGCAGCAAACGGTGAGATTATTGGATGATTGGGCATATCAGGCAAATATAAGAGAAATATTAAAGGAATGTAATATAAAAGATAAAGAAGAGATAAAAGAGATATTCAAACCGTATGAAGAGGAGATAGAAGAATTTTTAAAGAGTAAAAGATATGAAATAGAGTATACATTTCCGTGGGGAAGATATTTTGAAATAGAAGTAAAAATTTGACGATAAAGAATTTTTGAGTTATTGTTAAGGGGAAAAGGACGAGTGGCGGAATGGTAGACGCACCAGTCTTAGGAACTGGCGCCTTAGGTGTAAGAGTTCGAGTCTCTTCTCGTCCAGTTTATTAAACTCATCCGAACACTATCGGATGAGTTTTTTAATTTATTAAGCGGTATGTCTATAATCTCATTATTTGCATAGTTAAATGCAATAGTTACTATTTCTTCATATAAAACAACTGCGTTCACAAAAGTATCAATTACCTGCTTTTTATATGATTCTTTGTTTTTATCTCCGTCTCTGAATTGTTCAAGCCAAAAAATTACTTGTTCTTTTTTTACTTTTGGAGAATTTATCTTGCAAGTTTCAAATTTAATCTCGGTTTCTAATTGGGCTTGTCTTGCTTCTAATTCTATCAATCTTTCTTTTGTTGTATCTGTTATTATTCCATGCTCGATTGCATTCATTATATTCTTTATGCTGCTACGAACATTTTGTAATTCTTTTTCTGCAATTTTAAGCATGCTATTATCTGTATTTTTTTCTTGAAATTGAATAATCCATTCGCTTATAGATTCAATTAAATCATCATTAAATACAATTTTTCTTGTTGCTTCTACAATAATATCTTCAAAACACTCTTTTCTTACGGATTTTGTTTTACAGCCTTTTCTTGATTTTTTATTTTGACAAGTATAATAATAATAAGTTTCTCCATTTTTACTTGTTCCACTATCTCCGACAAATGCACCACCGCAATTTCCGTCATAGGCTTTACCTGATAGGAGAAAATACATATCATCTAATCGTTTTTTAGATTTTTTATGCTTATTACTTTTGATTCTTGCTTGAACTTTTTCAAATAACTCTTTAGTAATTATTGCAGGAATTTTATCTTCACAATATATATCTTTTAAATCTGGATCTTTACTTTTAAAATGATATATGCCCATATACTTTTTATTTTTAAACATTGTATGGAACGAGTTTTTATTAAACATTCCTCCGATAGAAGTCCTAAATCCTCTTTTGTTTAAATCTTCGCAAATTGTAATTGCTTTTTCTCCTGCTGCATATCTTGTAAAAATTTCACGAACTATTGGTGTTTTTTCTTCATCATAAATATATCTGCCATTCTCATCAAGTTTATAGCCGAAAGGAACTCGGCCACCAATTGCTTTACCTTGTAATGCATTATCATATTGCCCTCTTATTACTTTTTGTTTTAGTTCTTCAGAATAATATTCATCTAAAGCTTCAAGAACACTTTCTAAAATTATTCCTTCTGGACCGTCAGGAATATTCATTTTTGAATAAATCACTTTTACTCCGAGTTTTTTAAGTCGTTTTTTATTAACAACTGCATCGTATTTGTCTCTGGCAAACCTACTTGTTTGATAACAAATAACATATTTAAACAAACCTTTTTCAGCATCTTTCATCATTTGCTTAAATTGTGGTCGTTCGTCTGTTTTTCCGCTTAAAGAACGGTCAATATAATCATGTATAACTTTTAAATTTTTTTGTTCAGCCAAGCGGTGATTTTCCCTAAGCTGACCGGTTATACTTTCTTCCCTTTGGTCTGGGCCGGGTGAATATCTATTGTATGTTACAGCTAATTCCATAATTCTTTTTTTATTATATCTTAAACAGATTCTTTTTTACGTTTTTTTAACCAAATTTTATATTTTTTTTGTATTTTGGGATCTTTGAAATAATCTTCAACTAAAGGTAAAATTGTCATAGAGATACTTTCTTGTGTTGTTTTATCTATTTTCTCTATTTTAATTATATTTTCTGTAATACATTTCCTTGTTCATTTCCCCCTTTATCAACTCAAAATATATATCAATATTTATATTTTTAATTTTCTTTGTGAATAGTTATATATTTCTCTATTCTGTTTTTTTTAAAGATTTTTAAAGTGTACATTAATTCGTCATTTCTCATTATTACTTCTTTATCTGTCATTTCTGCACCTTATCATACTTATAATAATTCCTGCATTAAGTGGTATTAATAGCAACAAATCTTGGTAAAAATATCCGAGTAAAAAGATTGCATTTATAACTAATATAGCGAATAAGTTTTCTTTCATTCTTCCTCCTATAACATCTCTGGGTTTTCGTAGATTGGCAACTAAATCTTTATAATTCATTAAAGAAAAAGTATAGCCTTTAATTTCTTTTAATTTATTATCTCGTTTATCAAATACTTTTTATTTTAATCTATCGTTCATTTTCAACCTCACTTTTCAAATGTTCAATAATACCGCTGATATACTTATCATCGCAATTACTTTCAATGTGTCTTTGGCAAATTGAACAAACCCCACGACATTCGCCAATATTATCAATAGCTATCGCATAAGCGAAATCCTCTATCGATAAAGATTTTAGTAAGTCAAAATTAGTTTTCGTTTTTCACCTCTCTTTGCTTCAATAATTTTTGCTGATATTTTGCTTCAGCATATTCTATACTAAGCCAAGCACCTTCAGTTAGATTTTCTAAATCAAACGGCTCTTTACAATGCGGACAGGTCGGTATTAACCCCCTGCGAATTTGCCTTGAAATTTCCCTTAAAGCAAAACCCATTCTATTGTTTAATTTCCATTTTTCTAATTCTTCTTGTTCCTGTTTAAGGTATTTGATGTAGTGAAATCTTAAATGATCTTTAATTGTTATTTCTGCTAAAACATCAAAAGGGTCTAATATTGCACCGCATTCTGAACACTCACAACGCCTATTTTCTTTATCGATTAATACAACTCTTTTTTCGCAAGTGCAAATTTTCCCCAGGTGTTTGCGAACTAAATACCTGTTAAGTTCTTTGCCTGATACTTTAAGAATTGCATCATCGCCCCAATCGTCTTTAAAATTATCCATTTTCCACCTCGTTTAATTATATTTGCACTTGCTCACATCAACTCCGTTTATTATTGGTTCTGGCATAATTAATCACCCCACTTTGAACTATTAACAATATCATCATAAGTAAACTCGGTTGAACCTTGCCAGTTGCGAGGTCTATTATCCTCATATTTGACTATACTTTCATTTTTTTTTATAAATTTATTTGTTTCTTCATCAAAGCTAAACCCGTAATCCTTAATACTTGCCCAACCATCACCCTTTTTTAATTCCGGATATTCTTTTCG
>CANQLA010000092.1 GCA_947624605.1 Candidatus Gastranaerophilales bacterium
GCCTGGGATTGTTTTTTATCATGCATTAAAATAAAATCATTTATTAATTGAATTTGCTCATCGGATCCACCGATAACATTTAAAGTACCCAAGGAGGAATTATACATAATAGTTATCGGAGCTGTAGCAACAGATGTAATAGAGCCTGCTGATATTTTATTATCAATTTTACAAGCAACCTGACCTGCTCCTATAGATAGCTCTTGCATTTCTGCAGCCGCAGCCGCACCGGTGAATGTCCCTGCCAATTTACCTCCGTTTGCGGATGTATTTGGAAACAATGAATCACATATTAATGTTGCCATTTCTTTCGGGGTAACATGGTTTATTTTATATGTTGTAGAATTAGGTTTTACATCTATTTTGGGGATAATGTTCATTGCCATTTCATAATCATTTTCCGTTCCGAAAATAATTATTTCATTTCTGGAAGGATTGGTAACAACAATATCTCCGACTGAAATACCGGGTTTTCCCAGCCCGAATACGTTTTTATTAAGAAAATCCGCTATTGCTGCCGCTTCACAATATTTTATGGGTATTATTCTCATTGATTTTTTAGTATAGTTATTACTTTTTGCAGAATCTAAACTCATAACTATCATTGTATTGTTATCTATCAAATAAGTTATATTTGAAGTTTCTGCAACTAAACTTATTGCATCATTCAGTGTTGTATCCACAAGATCTAAAGTTACGGTGCCATCAACATTTCCCATAAAAACAATATTTAAACCTGCTTTATCGGCAAACATTCTCATGATTTGTTTAACATCCGTATCTCTAAACGATAATGTGACTATGCTGTCTCCGTTTGGAATATCATATACTTGAAAAAAGGTACCCTCATGGTATGTTTTCTCATAATTCCAAGGCTTCGCTTCGGAACTGCCATAACCCGCACATAAAAATGTCAGTGCTAAAATTAATGATGTAATAATTTTTTTCCTAAGAATTTTTATCATTTCTGTTTCCTCATTGGTCATAAAGATTTTTAATTTTTTGTTGAACCCGCAAATTTTGTTTCCAAGTTTGAAATCTCAACGGGATTTGCTAATTTTTCAGCATTTAAAGGCTGGCCTACCGACGCTCTGTATACGTTATTACCATCTCTTATTACTACTTTATTTTTCGTAATAGAAACTATTTCAAATCCGCCCAAATTATCTCCGACTCTTACCAATTGATCCAATCCGTCTATATTAATTATAGCAGATGGTCTTTGGCTATCATACAAAATACCGGTAACTTTTGTTTGCAAAAGTTTTGCCATGTTAGCACTTGCAGGCGAAAGTGCCGGAGGTTCTATAACATCAAAATTAACAACATCATCATTAACATCAATAACTAAACCGTTAGCATCCGAATAGCTTACCTTTTCATTGGACGAAACTTCATTGCTCGGTCTGAAGGGATTTTTTCTTCCTACATCTCCGATTGAAATTGTTACGGTATCATTGGTATTTTGAGCATTGGGAACAGGTGATTCGTTTTCGGGAACTTCTAATCCTTGTTCCGGATTATTTTCTCCCTGATTTTCATTATTTGCTTGCTGCTCACCTTCATTATTTGAATTCGTTTCTTCCCCGGCAAGTCCCTCTTCATTGTTGTTTTCGGCACCTTCAACATCAATGGATACTTCATCGGATGTATTACCCTCGTTGAACTCTCCTTCCGGATTGCCGCCTTCTCCTTCCTGATTATATTGCGTTTCATCAGCAGGAGCCTCAACGACCGGCATGTTTTGCTGCGTTGAATTTTTATTCTTTACTGCCTTTATACCTAAAATACCGCCGACGACTAAAAGAACAAGAATTATTATTCCAACGATGATAAATATTATTTTTTTATTACCACCGTTAGAACCGCCGTCATCGCCGATTTCTTCATCTTCCGCATATTCACCGTCTTCATACTCATCTTCCGACGCATACTCGTCATCATAGTATTCTTCGGTATCTTCTTCATTATGCCATTCGTTTGGAGTGTTTAACATTTCTTTTCCTTGTAGGATTTTTTATTCTACAAATTACTCTTAATTTTACTATATATAATACTATATATTTTTTTAAATGTAAAAACAAATTTTTAGAATATTAGTTAATAAATACTGCCTCTCAATTTATATTATAATATCTTTCCTTATTAATAGAAACATTTTTTATTACAAAATAATACAATTGACGTATATCTCTTCGTCACATTGGTCCTAAAAGGCACTAAATTACCTTTTTTTATAAAATTTATTAATAAGTAATTTTGTAACAACTTTTTAATATTTTATGACTTTTGATTTTTAATTAAAGTTCATAAATTAATTAGCTTTACTAAACATCTGTTATTTAAATTATTAAGGCATACGCCTGTTTAATATTGAAATATATTGTTTGTTTTTGTTAAAATGAAATAAGGGAGTATTCACATGTCTGCTGCAAAATTAAATTTAAATACACTGAATGATCTTGCAAAATCGGTATTTGATATAGAAGCAGAGTCAATATTAAAACTCAAAGAAAAAATTAACGAAAATTTAAATCAGGCAATAGAAATAATTATGAAAAGTTCCGGAAGGGTTATAGTTTCCGGAATGGGAAAATCCGGACATATAGGAAGAAAAATTGCAGCAACTTTATCATCTACGGGTACTCCGGCTTATTTTCTTCATCCTGCGGAAAGTACCCACGGTGATTCCGGAATAATTACAAGGCAAGATGTAGTTATAGCGATTTCCAACAGCGGTGAAACTTTGGAGCTGCTTAATCTTTTACCTTTAATTAAAAGGTTTGAGGTCCCTCTAATTGCTTTTGTAGGTAATCTTAATTCAACTTTAGGCAAGAGAGCCGACATTGTTTTTGATGTATCTGTTGAAAAAGAAGCATGCCCTTTAGGCAAGGCTCCTACTGCAAGTACTACGGCTGCTTTGGCAATGGGTGATGCTCTCGCTGTTTGTTTACTAAAAAGAAGAGGTTTTTCGGCAGAAGATTTTCTGTTATTTCATCCTTCCGGTTCTCTCGGAAAAGGTGTTTTATATACCGTTGGAGATTTAATGATAAAAGATACCGACTTGCCGATTGCTGATGAAAATATTAACTTTTTAAATGCGGTAGAAATTATTTCCGAAAAAAAACTGGGTTGTGTTTTACTTGTCAATTCCTGCGGAAAATTAACCGGCGTAATAACTGACGGTGATATAAGACGCATTTTGATGAAGCATATGAATGTTGATAAACTTATTACAAAGGATGTTATGACTAAAAATCCAAAAACAGTTTCAGAACAGGAAATAGCGGTAAAAGCTCTTGCGGTAATGGAAAAATATTCTATCACAAGTATTGCCGTTTGTGACAGATATAATAATCCGATAGGTATTATTCATATTCATAACTTACTAAAAGCCGGAGTAGCCTGATGAAACAAGATGATTTAAACAAAGCTGCCGCAAAAATTAAAATTGCAATCTTCGATGTTGACGGTGTCATGACTGACGGCGGTTTAATAATGGATGAAAATGGAAAAGAATACAAAGTTTTTAATGCAAAAGACGGTCAAGGTCTTGTTATGCTGAATAGAGCAAGTATAAAAACCGTTATTATAACTGCAAAAGAAACGGAAATCGTCCGTAAAAGATTTACAGCATTAGGTTTTACAAAAATATATCAAGGTAAAAGAAATAAAGAAATCGTTCTTGACGAAGTTGTAAACAATTATGAATTAAAATTTGACGAAGTTTCTTATATGGGTGACGATTTACCTGATTTATGCGTTTTGAGAAAAGTAGGACTTCCGGCATGCCCAAAAGATGCTGTTCCCGAAGTAATAAAAGCTTGCCGGTTTATTTCTTCCAAAGACGGCGGTAAAGGTGCCGTAAGAGAACTTTGCGATTTGATTTTAAAAAACCATACGTAAACAATCTTTACAATTCTCGAAGTCCTTTAATTAAGCAATTTAACAAGTGTAATTAATACAATTTATGAGAAAAATTGTATAATATTTAACAAAAAAATAAAATTCTTTATTTATTATTAATTGCAAATAAGAGCAAAAGTATAAGAAAGGATGACAAATTGGAAATTCAAAACAATTTTAAAATTAACAAAATAAATGCAAATCCGATACAAAATACAAACAAAACAAATAAACCTTCCGAAACAGAAAACAATCCGGAAAAAGTTATGGCAGGACTTGATTCTTTGGCAAGTATAAACAGAATAGCCGTAACTCCCAAAAAAGAAGATTTTGCTTTAAATCTTTCAACGGAAGAACTAAAAAAAAGAACGGATAAAGATGTTCTTGTTACAACAGAAATGTTAAAACCCGGAGCTCCGGAATATGAAAAGTTAGATGCAGGCGACAAAGAAGCTCTTAAGCACCTTGTAAAAGCAGGTAAAATTTTAGAAAATATCCATTTAAAATTAGACAACGAAAATAATATACCTTTTAAAAATTTTTTAGAAGATAAAGTTTCAAAAGGTGACAAAGACGCAGAAATGACACTAAAACTTTTCAATGCACAAAAAGGTATGAATGCTATCGATACAGAATCAAATATGGTAGTTCTTGCAAAAGGCATGCCCGAACCTGAAGGAAAAGGATTTTATCCTCAAGATTTAGGCAAAGAAGAATTTCATAATATATTAATTAATATGTTAAACAATGGAGAAAAAGAAGAAGTTGCACAAATTTTAAATCAACGTTCGGTAGTTGTCAGAAACGGGGATAAACTCGAAGCGCTTGATTATACGGAAATATATAAAGAAGATTTTCAAGCAATGGCAGACGAGCTTGAAAAAGCTGCAAAAACCTCCACAAATCAGGATTTCAACGAATATATGAAACTGCAGGCACAAGCATTAAGAGTTTCAGACCCTATGGCAGATGCACTTGCAGACAAAAAATGGGCAACACTGCAAGATACACCCCTTGAATTTACAATTACAAGAGAATCTTATGATGATACATTTTCAACAAGTATTTCAGAAAATCCGAAACTTTCAAAAATGCTTGAAGATGCTGGTATCAGGGTATATGCCAAAGACTCTCTCGGTTGCAGAGTCGGTATAGTAAATAAAGAAAGTACGGATGATTTGTTAAAAATCAAGAAGTTCTTGCCGAAAATGGCAGCAATGATGCCCTATAACGACCAATATGAACAAAACATTAAACCTGAAGGCGACAGCAAACAAACAATGGTAGATGTTGATTTATTAATGTTAGCCGGAGATTGCGGTGCATACAGAGGCGGTGTAACTTTAGCCGAGAATTTACCTAACGATGACAAAATGTCATTAGCAATCGGCGGCGGCAGAAGAAATGTTTACCACAGGCAAATACGTTTAGGAACTACGCCTGAAAAAGTTCAACAAAAATTAGATGCCGTTCTTGATCCTGAACAACACAAATACTATAACCAGGAAGCAGATCATTGGTTTACAATTGGTCATGAAAACACACATTCTTTAGGGCCTACTCAAGGAAGAGAAAAATTAGGAAAATATGAAGCTATCATAGAAGAACATAAAGCCGATATGGGATCTATTTCTTTTCTTGATATGCTTACAAAAGAAGGAATGTATACTCCCGAACAGAGAGAACAAATTATTGTTTCTTATGCTGTAGATAATTTTTTGAAAGCAAAACCCGAGCTTACTCAAGCACATAGAGTTCGTTCCGTAATGCAAACTCAATTTATGATTAAAGAAGGTGCTATAGAAGTTAATGACAAAGGTAAAATTCATGTAAATATAGATAAAGTTGTTCCTGCCGCTCAAAAAATGCTTTCTGAAGCTGTTAGAGTTCAACTTTCAAGAGACGTTAACGAAGCTGAAAAATACGTTAATGAATACTTCGTCTGGGATGAAAATTGTGAAAAAGTAGCTGAAAATCTTAAAGCAATCAGTAAAAAGCTAAATGGTTCTATTGAAACACCTCTTGCTGATAAACTTGCAAATGAAGAATAAAAAATAAAACAACAGATATTAATTAAAAAGTAGTGTCGAAAAATCAACACTACTTTTTATTTTTAAATTTTTTATAGCAGTAATTTTCCCATTTTTCTTTAAGTGTCATATCAAGTTCATATTTTTTAAGAATTTTTGCAAGCATTTTTTCATCTACTGCATAATCCGGCAAAAGTTTTTTCTTATGATACGTTTTATGATAGTCAAAAGTATATTTTTCTATGTAATCATTTAGTTTTTCATATTTCTTATTTTTAAAATCAAGTCCTTTTTCGTAACAAAATACTAATAAATCAATTTGTTTATGAGGAAATTTTTGACAGAGTTTTTTATGTCCTTCAATAAAATCTTCATTTTTTTTCAAACTCCAGTTAACTCCGGGAGTATCAATCCATACTACAAGTATTTTTTCTGATTTATTTACAAATTCATAAAGTCTGTTTTCACGTCTTTTATATTTTAAAGAAACTTTTTCAAATTCACTTTCGAGCTGTAACCCATTTAAAAAATCGTGATTAAATATCAAACCGTTAAAATTATTTCTGTAAATATCACACAAATGTGTTTTAATACCGTTATCTCCGATTAATTCCAAATCTTCAATTCTTAGAAAATTTTCAAAATCATTTACAATCATATCAACTCTTCCGAGAAAAGTAGATCCAAACAACCAATCAAAAGGAAGTGAGCGTATTTGTAAATTAGAACTTCTCAAAGCGGAAGAACAAGAACATGCCTCTCCCATTCCAAAAATAAAGTTATATTTTTTCTTATTAAAGAACAACTATACCTCCTCAAATTTGAGTTTTTTCTTTTTCCACACCCGTTTTTTGGGTGCAAATTCCATAAATATAACATCCCATCCAAACTTATCTCCTGCTTTTTTATCTGTAACTGTCTCATCAGGACTGTATTTTTTGACAAATCGAGTATGAATATTCTTCTCTTTAAATATTAAATTTTCAAAAAAAACTTGTTCCGTAACTAAAAGTAAATCAAAATTATTTGAACTTAATGTTTTTAAACGGTCATATAAATTAATAATTTGTTTTCTTATATTTGGATTTGAAGCTTCTTTAGAAGATATTTTTTTGATAAACAATGTATTTTTCCCGTTGTTCAGCAATTTTAAAAACTTTTCTGACAAATATTTTATTCTTGGACGTAACTCTTGTATATCTGATTTTATAATACTTGTATCGTGTTCTTTTTCTCCGTTAAATTCTGAGGCACTTGTTCTACCGTGAAAATAAATACCTGAATTTAAACATTTGAACATTGTATTTTCATAAACCAATTCTCCTTGAGCAAGCTTGTCTAAATTGTTTAAAGCATTCATAAGCATTTCAAAAGAGCTTATGTATACCCATGCAAATAAAGATGAATCTATAAATTTAAAATGTTTGTAAAATCTGTATGCAATTTCGCAATTATATCCCAAAGGTATAATGTTATCGTATTTTTTACGATTTGCTATTGAATTAATTATAATCAACAAACTTTCTGTAAAATTTTTTTTTCTCATTTATTTGTTTATTCTTATTAAAATCAAATAAATTTTATCATAAAAAATTTTAATACCAATATTTAGTATGCAAACCTGTATCAAGAGAATATCCGTTAATAATTCCATTCGGATCTTTAATAGCTATTCTGACATCATTTTGGTCAACGTATATTTCTCCGTTATTATCTTTTAATTGCTGCAAACCTTTTTCAAAGACCTTTGTCAAATCCTTGCCCGTATTTTTATATGCATATTCGATATTATCGATTTGAAATTTATGAGCCAAAAAATCATCGGTAGCACATTTTATGGTTAAATTATCAAAATCGCCTCTTGCAATTGCTTTAGGATTAATTTTTATTTCAGAACCATCTTGTTTTAAAATAAGAATTTTTTCAACACAACCGGGAAGTGCAGAATAAAAAGATTTTGCTTTTTCCAAATCAGCTTTGGCAGAAGCCGTATTTTTAC
>CANQLA010000093.1 GCA_947624605.1 Candidatus Gastranaerophilales bacterium
GATGTAATGGTCACTTTACAGGCACATAAGCAGATGTCTATGGAAGATTGTATGGAATATATAGGTGAAGATGAACTTATGGAAGTTACTCCTGAAAATATCAGAATGAGAAAAGCCGATTTATCTAAACGAAGATATAATTCATAATTAATTGATAATTAAAAACAGAAGATATTCATAAATTTATTCAAAAAAATGAACAAAATAAATATTGATGACGGAATAATTTTGCAAAGTATTATAATGCAAAAATATAATGAATGGAAAAAGATTTTAAAGAAGTATACAAAAAAGTTGAATAAATTGTTGTTAAAATAAATTTTAAGTATAATTAAAACAGTTTTAAAAAAAGTTCAAATTTTAAAAAGGATAAATAATGACAAGTTTTATAGATAAAGCAAAGATAAAGTTGCTGTCAGGAAATGGTGGAAACGGAATGGTTGCTTGGAGAAGAGAAAAATACGTTGATAAAGGAGGACCTGCAGGGGGAGATGGCGGAAAAGGAGGAGATATATATTTAACAGCCGATGAAAATATGACTACACTAATGGATTTTACATATCAATCAATATTCAAATCGGAATGCGGAGAAAACGGAAGAGGAAAAGGTCAAAACGGAGCATCCGGAAAAAATTTATACATAAAAGTTCCCGTAGGAACCGTAGTTAGAGATTTGAAAACAAACAAAATAATTGCAGATTTAAAAGAAAATGAACGAACCATATTGGTTGCAAAAGGGGGAAGAGGAGGAAGAGGCAATATAAGATTTGCAACAGCACAAAAAAGAGCTCCTCAATATTGCGAACCTGGAGAACCCGGAGTTGAAAGATATTTAGAATTGGAATTAAAACTGATAGCTGACGTAGGGCTTTTAGGTATGCCAAATGCCGGAAAATCCACATTGATAAGTGTTATAAGTTCAGCAAAACCAAAAATAGCTGATTATCCTTTTACAACTATAGTTCCTAATTTAGGTGTAGTAAGAAAACCAACTGGAGATGGTTTTGTAGTTGCGGATATACCAGGGCTTGTTGAAGGAGCATCTAAAGGTATAGGATTAGGTCATGAATTTTTAAGACACGTTGAAAGGTGCAAATTTTTAATACACGTTGTTGATTTAACTGCTGAAAATCCCATTAAGAATTTTCTTACTATAAATGAAGAACTTTCAAAGCATAGTGACAGATTAGCTTCAACTTACCAAATAGTAGTATTAAATAAAACAGATGCAGTTGATGTTGATTTTATCAAAAATATTAAGAAAGAATTTTTAAAATATTCAAATGATATTTATTCAATTTCTGCTGTTACAAAAGATGGTTTAGATACATTTTTAAATTTTGTATATAAAAAAGTGGAAGAAATAGAAAAACCTGAAATTGAAATTGAAACTGATGAAGATTTTGGAGCATACGATAATGATGACAGTGGATTTGCGGTATATAAAACAGGAAAAAACGAATATTGTGTTGAAGGAGGAAAATTGTTCAGACTTGCAAATGTAACAGATTCACAAAATACAGAACAAATCAACCGTTTTCAAAATATATTAAACAGTATGGGAGTTTTTGAAGCTTTAAAACAGGCAGGAGTAAAAGACGGAGATGAAATAAAAATAGGTCATATAGTTTTTGATTATTATGATTAAGAGGAAATATGATTAATAATTGGATAGAACCGCAAATTGAATATTTATTAATTCTTCAAAACGTAAGAGAACTTACAAATGGTATATTTGACAATTTTTTTATATTTTTAACATCTTTTGGAGAAATAAATATACCTGTTATGTCAATATGTTTAATATATTGGTGTATTAATAAAAAATACGGTAAATATATATTATGGTCATTATGTTTTGGATATTTTATATCACAAATTGTAAAAATATGGGCTTGTATATACAGACCTTGGATATTAAATCCAAAAGTAACTCCTGTTGAAACAGCAATGAAAATGGCAGGAGGATATTCTTTTCCAAGCAGCCATACACAAACTGCCGTATGTGTTTGGGGAGGATTTGCAGTTTGTTTTAAAAATAGCAAATTTTTAAAATTTTCAATGATTTTTTTAATAATATTGGTAGCTTTTTCAAGAAATTATCTTGGTGTACATACACCACAAGATGTTATTTTTTCTTTAATATCAGGTATTTTCATATTATTTGCGGTAAAAAAAATAATCATTTGGATAGAAAAAGAAAAAAACAGAGATATTTATTTATATTTTATAATTGTAACAAGTTGTATAATTTTAGCTATATACAGTTTTTTAAAAACGTATCCTGAAGATTATATAAACGGTGTTATTTTAGTTGATCCCGCAAAAATGAAAATGTATACATTTCCAAGTATATGTTTTATATTAGGTTCTTTCAGCGGAAGCATTTTAGAAAACAGATTGATAAAATTCAGAGCTGAAATTGGTTCAAAAAAAGAAAAATTTTACAGATTCATAATAGGAACGGGATTACTAATTTTTATAAAAATATTAATAAATGTTTTGTTTTCTCAAATTTTCACTAAGAGTATAATAATAGGTATTACGGCGTTTTTATCAACAATATTCATAACGTATATATATCCGTTAATAATAATTGAATACAATAAAAAATATAAATATAATAATGATAATAAATGTTAAAAATTATAGAAAAAGCTAATTAATAAAATGGAAATAGCTTTTAATTTTATAATTTATATAATAGGATATAAAAATGATATTAAAAGAATTTTCAAAATATCTACTTTCAAATCAGGACAAGTCATCAGTAAAAGTTTTATACAAATGGCTTAAAGAAAAATTACAGGTTATACCGTTAACAAATACAGATAAAATATTAAAAACGGAGCTTTATACAGCAGAAAACGGATACGGAGATTTTTTAATAATAGCAAAAAGAGAATCAGGGAGAAAACTGATAAAAGCATTATACAATTATGCACTAAGTTTTGAGCATCAAAAAGTAGCAAGAGATATACACAATTGTAAACCGTGTGATTTTAAAAATAAAAAGGAATAGAAAAGTTTTGAACATAATTTATAAAAATATGTTCAATATATATAAAAAAAAAATAATAAATAAAATTGAAAAAAACAATAAAGAGGCATGTTTCCATGCTTTATGTTTGTGATATAATAAAAAAATTTTTAACAAAAACTGTAGAAAACAATGTAGAAAACTTTTTAAAAGATGAAGAAAACTTAGTGAATAAAAGATAAAAATTTAAAAAAGTAGAAAAAGAGTTAATAATAAACAGAATTAAAAAAGTTTTGAACATAAAAAAAATCAAGCAGCAGTTATGTTTTAGAAGTTTTAAACAACTTTTATCAATGTTATTATTGTTATTAAATATTTTATATATATAATAAAAGTAAATAACAGATAAAAAATAATAAAAAGGAAAAAGTAATGATTTTTACAACAGATAAGGAATCGCTTTTAAACAAAATAAGAATAGTAGAAAAAATTACGTTACAAAGGGGAATACAGCCGGTACTTTCAAATATATTATTTGAAACGGAACAAAATACATTAAAGCTAAGTGCAACAGATTTAGACTTATCTGTTATAACGAAAACGACAGCGGCAGTTAAAGAAGAAGGAAAGATAACGTTGCCTGCAAAAAAAATATTGGAAATTGTTTCCAAATTGCCTGACAAACCGATAGAATTTACATTAAATGCAGATAATAATATAGTTACAATAAAATGTGGAAATTCAAAATTTGATGTAATAGGAATTTCAGCAGAAGAATTTCCGAAAATAATTGAAGAAGAAAAAGAAATAACAGAAAATGAAGAAATAGTAATAGATACAAATACATTTATAAAGTCAGTAAAATATACGGTATACGCAGCAGCAACGTATGAAAACAGAAACATAATAAGCGGAGTTTTTTGCAAAATAAATGAAGATACATTAGAAATGGCAGCAACAGACGGAAATAGGCTGACAAAAATTACTGAAAAAATACAAAACAACAATGGAAAAAATGCAAAAATAGTCATTCCTTCAAAAACAATGAACGAAATTTTAAGAGTATCAACAATAATAAATGAAGAAAAATTATACTTAATAGTTTCAGAAGCAAAAGTAATATTTAAAACAAACAGTTACATTTTAATATCGAAACTGTTAGAAGGGGAATATCCGCAATACGAGCAATTGATACCAAAAACGACAGTAATGACGGTAAAAGTAAAAAAAGATGATTTAAATAACGCGATAGACAGAGTAGCATGTATGATAAATGAGAGGACAAATGTAATAAAATTCATACTGCAAGATGGAAAAATGTATTTAAAATCAGAAACTCCGGATTCAGGAACATCAGAAGATGTAATAGAAAGTGATTATAAAGGAGATGAGTTTAAAATAGCATTCAATTATAAATTCATATCAGATTTTACGAAAATAACAGACAGTGAAAATGCGATAATAGGAATAAACGGAAGTCAATCAGCGACAGTATTTAAACCTGATAATGATGAAGAATACATCTGTTTGGTAATGCCGTTAAAACTGTAAATTGTATAGGAAAAAATTATGGAAGTGAGAATAAAATCACCGGCATCGAGTGCAAATTTAGGCCCATGTTTTGATTGTGCAGGAATAGCAATTCCTTTGTACAATTATGTAAATGTAAAAAAAACTAACGATGAAAAAATAAAAGTAATAATAGATGAAAGCGGAGATGTCAGAACATTTTTAGTAGATGAAAAAAACATAATTTATCAAGCAATAAAAAAATATCATGAGAGAATAAAAACAGAAATAAGCGGATATGAAGTAAGAGTGGAAACATATATACCGATAGCGAGAGGTCTTGGGAGCAGTGCTTCGGAGTAAATATGTTGAATAAAGAATTATTAAGCCGTCAGGAAATGATTGACATAGCAGCATCGGTAGAAGGACATCCAGATAATACAACACCGGCATTTACTGGAGGATTTGTAGTAGCTTCAATAGAAGATGACGGGCATGTATTATATCAAAAGACACAATGGTGTAAAGAATGGAAAATAACATTATGTATACCGGATTATAAGTTATTAACGGAACTTGCGAGATCTGTATTACCAAAGGAGATATTATTTAAAGATGCAGTATATAATATACAGAAATCAGCACAGTTAATAACGGCAATAACGAATAAAAACAAAGAAATAATGAAAAGTGCATTAAAAGATAAGATACATCAGCCATACAGAGAAAAATTAATACCCGGAATGGGAGAGATAATAGAAAATCTAAGAAGAGAAGATAAAGTACTGGGATGTGTATTAAGCGGAGCCGGGCCAACGCTTGCAGTAATAACGGAAGGTAATAATACGGAAGGAATAGAAAAAATAGTACATAGAATATGGTACGATTTAGATATAAAGTATAAGATAATGACTTTTGAACCGGAAGAAGAAGGTGCAAGAGCGGTATAAGGAGAAAAATAATGAAAAAATCAGTAAAAGATTTAGGTGAAGTAAAAGGAAAAAGGGCATTAGTAAGGGTAGATATCAATGTTCCGTTAGATAAAGAAAAAAACGTAACAGATGATACGAGAATACGTGCAATAATACCAACAATTAAATTTTTAAAGGAAAAAGGAGCGAAAATAATATTAATGGCGCACCTTGGAAGGCCGCAAAAATTAAAAGAAGGTCAAAAACTTGAAGATTTATCATTGGAACCGGTAGCAAAATATATGTCAAAAGTATTAGGTGAAGAAGTAAAATTTGTCAAATCACCAATAGGAGAAGGTGCAGATAAAGAATTAGAAGATTTAAAAGACGGACAAGTAGCATTGCTTGAGAATATAAGATATTATAAAGCAGAAGAAGCGAAAGATGAAGATATGACGTTTGCAAAAGAGCTTGCAAAACTTGGAGATTTTTATGTAAATGATGCATTCGGAGCTGCACACAGAAATCACAGTTCAACAGCAAAAGTTGCAAAACTTTTAACACCGGCAGTATCAGGATTATTAATGGAAAAAGAAATAAGATGTTTATCACAGGCATTGGATAATCCTGAAAGACCTTTTACTGCGGTAGTAGGAGGAGCGAAAGTATCATCCAAAATAGGTGTACTTGAAAACTTAATAGATAAAGTTGATAACCTTATAATCGGCGGAGGAATGGCATATACATTTGTAAAAGCAAACGGAGGAAAAATCGGAAATTCGATATGCGAAGATGATCAAATGGAAGTAGCGAAAGCGATAGAAAAGAAAGCTGCCGAAAAGAAAGTAAAAATAATAATGGCAACAGACGTATTGGTAACGAATGATTTTTCAGGAAACGGAACGAATAAAGTAGTTGAAATAAAAGATATACCTGACGGATATGAAGGAGTAGATGCAGGACCGAAATCACAAAAAGCATTTGAAGAAGTAATAAAAGAATCAAAAACTATACTTATGAACGGTCCTGTAGGAGCATTTGAAACGCCTGCATTTTCAGAAGGAACAAAAGCGATATTAAAAGCGATAGTTGAAGCGACAAAAAATGGAGCAACATCTGTAATTGGAGGTGGTGATTCAGTTTCTGCGGCTAAGAAATTCTGTAATGCAGAAGATTTTACACACGTTTCAACAGGCGGAGGAGCTTCTTTAGAATTTATAGAAGGAAAAATTCTTCCCGGAGTTGCAGCACTTAATGACAAATAATAGAAACAGTTTAATAAATTAAACAATAAAAGAGAAACATCTGATTTAGGTAAAAGACCTGAGTCAGATGTTTTTTGCAAATACGGCAAAGGAAAAAAATAATATATACGGTAAAATATATAGATGAGAAAATTTAAAATAATTTTAATAAACATATTTATTGTAATTATATTTTTAATAACAGGGGAAGTAATTTGTTATTACAAAGATACAAATGAATTTGAAAAAAGACCTTCATATACATTGAATAAAAAAGAATATGAAGTTAAAGAATTAAAGAAAAACATGAGAAAGCCAAGCGGTTTAGAATATAAAAAGCGACCGATACTGATATACGGATGTTCTTATGCGTATGGATTTGGTCTTAAAGAGGAAGAAACTTTCGGATACCAGCTTTCAAAATATACAAAGAGACCGGTATATAATTTTGGATTGTCATCAAAAGGATTACAAGATGCATTATATTTGTTAAAGAATGATGAAAAAGTAACTCCGGAGCCTGAATATATTTTTTATATTTTTATAAACGATCACGTCAGAAGGATGTTTGTAAACTGCAATAAAATAGATAATACTAAATATTTAAGATATTTTGTAAAAGACGGACAATTAAGAGAAGAAATTATTTCAGATAATTTTTATTTATTGAGAAATTTAAAAAACAGTTTATATTATCTGTTAAAAGATATGAATAGAGAAAAAATTTTTAATTTAGTAAAAATATATTTAATAAACATAAGAGATGAAGCAAAATTAAAATATCCCAGTGCAAAATTTATAGTAATAGACTACGGAAACAGCCAATACAATTATTTTTCCGAAAGCAGGCTGCAAGAACTGGAAAGAGAAGGAATAAAAATAATAAGTTTAAATAAAATTTTTAAAGGGAAACTTAGAATGAATAAATATAGAAATTCGGAAAAAGATGATGTATTCAGACATCCTAACGGAAATGCCTGGGAAATAACGGTTAAATATCTTAAAAAGAGATATAAATTATAAGAATTAATCAATTATATTAAAGCTATTGTTTATATTAATATTTTATAATTAAATTTTCCATTTTTCAAAAAAAATAAATAATAAGTTCCGCAAAAAACAAATCCATATCAAATATGAAGTAATGTAACGAAGAAAGGGAAAAAGTAAAAAAAAGATTAAAGAAAAAAA
>CANQLA010000094.1 GCA_947624605.1 Candidatus Gastranaerophilales bacterium
TGGAGGGCTTAATGATATTTTTGATGCATTTTTCGGAGGAGGATTTTCAAGAGGATATGAAAATCCCAATTCACCGCAACGCGGTTCCGATTTAAGAATGAACATCCAAATAGACTTTAAGGAAGCTGTTTTTGGGGTTGAAAAAGAAATCAAAGTTACCCACGAAGAGCAATGTTTGCAGTGCAAGGGTACCGGAGGAAAACCCGGAATTGAACCGCAAACCTGCCACGTTTGCGGAGGTGCCGGCAAAGTTCAGCAAGTTACTCAAACTATGCTCGGCAATTTTAGTCAAATTAGTATTTGTTCTAACTGTAACGGTTCAGGTAAAATATACAAAGAACATTGTACAACTTGTCACGGAAAGGGTTTTGTTGAGGTTGAAAAAACTTTAAAAGTAAAAATTCCTGCAGGTGTTGACAACCATACAAAAATCAGAATAGCAGGAGAAGGTGATTCCGGTAAAAACGGAGGACAACCGGGTGATTTGTATGTGGTTATTTTAGTTAAAGAAGATGATTATTTTATCAGAAAAGGTAATGATGTATATACTATTGTTAACCTTTCTTTTCCGCAAGCTGCACTGGGTGATGAAATCAGCATTAAAACTCTTGACGGAGAAAAATTTATAACCGTACCTTCAGGCACAGAACATGATAAAATAATTACATTGAAGGATGAAGGCGTACCTTTCATCGGAACTAATCGAAGGGGTAATCATAATGTTATTATAAAACTTTCTCCTCCAAAATCTTTAAGTGAGGAAGAAAAGAAACTTTATGAAAGATTATTTGAAATTTCTCAAAATAAAAAACCCCATTCAGGTATTCTTAACAGAGTAAAAAGTGCTTTTAGCAAATAAATTTACGGGGTTGATATGAAAAAGATAGTAGTATTATTTATTTATATCTTTATAAATTTTTTTACATATGGTATGACTGCACAAGCAGTTATACTGCCACAATCTATGAAAGATTTTCTTTTGAACAGATTTCAGGGTGCATCTATAAGATTTGACGGACTTATCAATATGTCTGATGAAACAATATACATTCCTGTTATTCCTGCTCAACCTAAAGAAGTTTCTGAAATTAAAGTTGTTTGGACTTATCCTGAAAAGCCTGTGACTGGAAGTAAACCTGATATTATTGTTTTTAACAATAATTATTCTCTTTTAAGAGTCATTCCCGATGGAAAGAAATGCACTTTGACAAAATTTGAAAATTTGCCGGATGTTATTAAAACAGGTGTATTACCACAGGATATGCTTGTTCCTAACGGTTTGTATGTCTGTGAAAATATGCGGGGTATTCTCGGTAATTTAGAAATTCCTGTTATCAATACAGCTTTAAACAATGTAAAACCTTCAAGAGTCAGTTCTAAAAATATAACTAAACAAGACAAACAACAAACAATTATAGATAAAAACGGGAAAAAGTTAATAAAAACCAGAAAAAAAGTTTTGAAAACGGTTATGCCGAAAGAACTTTCCAACAAAATGTTTCTGGTTACGAATTTCGACTCCCAATATTTGAAAGTCTTTATTCCGGGCCGTCCGGAACCTATTTATGGTTTAAAACTTAGTGGGATTTTAAAAGATGTAAAAGTTATTCCCCAAAATAATTATCTGGTTACTGCAATTTTTGGTAAAAATCAAGTTGATATTGCCGATATAAGAAATGAACAGATAGCTAAAAATATTGATATAAATATGCAGCCTTCCGAAATTGCTATTGATAACAATTTTAATAAGATTTATATATTGAGTAGTGAAGGTAAATCCATATTTAAAGTAAATATAAGCGATATGCTTATAAGTGAGAAAATTACCCTGAATGCTGTTCCATACAAAATGACTTTATCAGGTGACGGCAATATTCTTGCATATGCTGATAAAAATACCAATAATATTTATTTAATAAAATTAGATGAAGAATATAAAAATGTACCTTTAACAAAGTGTAAAAATATTTCAAATATACTTTTAGATAACAATAATAGACTTTATGCAATCTCCAGAACTGAAAATTCGTTAATAGTCAATGATTTTAATATAAATAAGCCATTTGTCGAAGGTGAAGAATTTGAAGATAAAGGTGTTATTTTGCAGAAAAAACTTGCGGAAAATACAAAAAGAATGCTTGGAGCTATTTCTTTGCTTCCTACCGTTTCGGAAGATGAAGGTATTGAATATGAGCAAAATACAGCTACAATAACGGAAAAAAAAATAAAAACAGGAAATAAACCTACAGATATGATTCTTTTTGAACATAAATTATTCGTTCTTTGTTCGGGCGACAGTACTATTGAAGTTTTTGATACCAAAACATTGAAATTAATAAACAAAATTATTATACCGTTAAAAGGTTTTCCCAAAAAAATAACAAGAATAGATAATTCTGATTTAGCACTTATTACCGATGCAATTGCTAAAAAATATGCAATTATTGATTTGGTTTCAAATAAGATTATAGGAACATATCCTATAGATATACCTGTTTACTCAATAACTGTTATAGATAAAATTAATAACATAAATCTTTTGGAACAAACATTATGAATAACATTCAACTTGTTCTGAATAATTTGGAAAAAACTAAGGATGATTTTTGGAATATATCTAAAGAAACAGGTGATTTTATTGAGTTCTTAGTCAAAGTTTCAAATGCTCAAAACGTTCTTGAGCTTGGAACTTCAAACGGATATTCAGGTATAAGAATTGCATTAGCGTTAAAAGAAACAGGCGGAAAATTAACCACGATTGAATATTGGGATAAAAGACGTTCTATTGCAATGGAAAATTTCAAAAAATGTTGTGTTGATAACATTATTACAGCAAAACTCGGTTCTGCTCTTCCGGTTATTCAAAATGAGCTTCAAAACGAGACTTTTGACTTTGTTTTTATAGATGCAAATAAAGCCGGATATATTAAATTTTTTGAGGCAATTCATCCTCTTTTGAAAATTGGCGGAATTATTGTTGCTGATGATGTCATTTCTCACTGCGAACAGGTTAAACCTTTTGTTGAGGAAATTTCCAAAAGAGAGGATTATTTTTCACAAATATTAAATCTCCCTGACGGAGTTCTTATTGCGAGGAAAAACAGATGAATACCGATGTAATGAAAAAATATTTTATTACTTTTATAAAGAGCAATATTCATGTTTTTCTATTATTGTCTATATTTGGCACAATCGGTTCGTTTTTTTCAAAATATAATTTTATTTTTGATATATGTTCACAATTTAAAATTCAATATATCTTGTGTGCCTTAATATCTTTATTATTATATTTTATATTTAAAATAAAAGAAAAAAAACATATCATTGTTGCTATTGTTATAATTGTCATTAATCTAATCCCGGTTGTTAAAAACTTAAACCTCAATATTAGTTTAGAAAAATCTGATTTTAGAGTTGGTGTTATTAATGTATTAACTCAAAACAAGCAGTATAACAAAGTTATTAATGATATAATTAAAAATTCTCCGGATATTCTTGTGTTAATAGAAATAGATGAAATTTGGAGCAGCAAATTAGATAGTATAAAGAATAAATATCCTTATAAATACGAAGTACACAGGGAAGACAATTTTGGAATGGCATTATATTCAAATATTCCAATAATTAAAGTACGGAGGTTAAATGCAGGAAATTTGGGTTTACCTGTAATATCGGTTCTTTGCCATAAAAAAGGTTTGACATTTGAGGTAATTGCCGTTCATACAACACCGCCTATCAATCAGGAATATTTTAAAAATACAAGACAAATGATTGAAAATATTTCAGCATATATTGAATCTACACAATTGCAGACAATTGTTGCCGGAGATTTAAATACTTCATTTTTTTCGTATAATTACAAAAATTTATTAAAAACGGCTAAGTTAAAAGATTCCGGTGGAATTTTAAAACCGACTTGGGCTGCTTTTTCCCCTCTACCATTTAGAATTTCCCTCGATCACATCTTTGTAACAAAGGCATTTAAAGTCAAAAATTTTAAAAGAGGCAAAAAAGTCGGCAGCGATCATTTCCCTGTTTATGCCGATCTTATTATTAAAAATTAGTATTATATTGCAAAATATTGTATAATACATTTATGCAAATAAACAAATCATACACTGAATTATCTCTTAAAAAGGCTGGTGTTGTATATAATCCAAATTCAACAGGGTACGAAAAAGCTGTAGATGCTATAATAAACTGCTTGAAAAATTTTAAAATAGATTATATTCTTTGTCCCATAGATAATTTAGACAGCATTGTTACATTTGCTATTGTTGCAGGCGGTGATGGCACCCTTTTAAGAGCAGCAAGATTTTATGCTCAATTTTATGTTCCCGTATTTGGGATAAATTTAGGCAGATTAGGTTTTTTAGCACAATCTTCTCCTGATGAAATAAATCAATCACTGAAAAAAATTATTAACGGTAATTTTAAATGCGAAGAGAGAATAATGCTGTCTGCAAATCCGGGAAGATTGAGTGCGTTAAATGACATTGTCATTAAAAATGAAAATTTTTCAAGAACGGCAAGAATATTTGTATCGGTTAATGGGGACAGAATTTGTGATTATCTGGCAGATGGAATTATTATTTCTACACCTACAGGTTCAACTGCTTATAATATCTCTGCAGGCGGCCCTATTTTGGTTCCAAGATTAAATGCCTTTATCATTGTTCCTATTTGTCCCCATTCTTTGAATGCAAGACCGCTTGTTATTCCTTCTAACGAAAAAATTGAAATATCTTCTGCTGATAATACAAAAAAATTGAAAATCTCTGCTGATGGTCAA
Organism: Candidatus Gastranaerophilales bacterium; assembly: GCA_947624605.1. Taxonomy (GTDB): domain Bacteria; phylum Cyanobacteriota; class Vampirovibrionia; order Gastranaerophilales; family Gastranaerophilaceae; genus RUG841. The sequence goes on from CANQLA010000094.1 coordinate 4,793, forward strand.
AATACATTTTCCGTGCCTGAAAAAGCTGTAATTACTATAAAAAAACATAAAAATAAAGCTAAATTAATCTTATTGAAAGATCAAAGTTTTTATTCAATATTGAAACAAAAATTAAATTGGGGTATAAGTAATAATAAGTATTAAATTGAAAGGTATAATGAATGTTAGAAAAATTAAAAGAATATATAATGAAAAAAAATATTTATTCTGTAACGGTTTTTATTATGGCTGCTTGTATATTTGGTATACTGTTGAAAATACTCAGTTATTCTTTCGTTTTTGCTGAAGATACGGCTGCTTGTGAAAATATATTTACTCCTTATCCTCCGAGCGGAAACTATTTTGCGTCTATATTAACCTGGTTGTTTACAGTTATTTTGCCTCAGTATCTGAATATTCATCCTACTGATTTTAAAAGCCATTATTTTTCTATTATCGAATCCGGTATTTTATTGTTCTTTCTACTTTTCTTCCTTCGAGTCTTTTTCAAAAATCATTCAAAAAATTATTTGTATCCAATCTCTTTCTTATTTGTAACTGTTGTTATTGCATATACTGTTGAAAAAAATTCTTATTCAATTTTTTTATATAGTTTGTTTTTAAAATTAACGTCAGGTTTTCTCTTATTTTATATTTTTTATAAATTATTAAATAAAAATAAAGAATTTACCGAACCTGAAATGCTTGTATATACAGGGTTTACGTATGTTTGTGCTTATTCAAATGAGTTTATAGGTCTGACGCTTGCTATAAGTTTATCTTTATATTTAATTTACTGTTTAATTACAAAAAAACCAAAAGCTAATTTGGTTGCTTTGTTCTTTATGACTGCATTTTCTGTTTGGGCGTTAACCATTACTGCAAAAGCCGGTATTTTTTCATCAACCGTTTCCGTAAATTTATTAGATACAAATGTTCTTCTTGATTCTTTAAAATCTTTTACTACAACTTTCCCTATTTATATTAAAACTGTTTTCTTAAAATCTTATTTAGGATACATTTTATTATTCCTACAATTGTTTTTTTTAAATACTAAATTTCCTAAAAATGAAACTATAATAAAAACAACTTCACTAATATTGTGTTTCCTTGCAGGATTATGGATATACTTCTTTGTTGTTATAATTCTGGCTCAAAACACTAATGTTATTGATTCTGTTAATTATATTTTAATTTATAATATATTGCTTTGCGGATTTAACTTTGTACTTTTTAATCACGTGTTGAACAATAATGTATTTCCTGAATACAGAGTAGCATTTGTGCTGTTTTTCATTTCAATGATTCTTTGTTCAAAAAATCTGTGTTCTTATTATTCTTTTATGAAAAACTGCATAGTACCTCTAAGAAAAAATGTTTATATATATGAAAAAATTATACGATTAGCTTCGCTTAAAAATCAAACTGCCGTATTATATAACAAAGAATCTGATTCAAACAGTTTCAGAAGCTTTTTATGGATCTTTTTCCCAACATCCTACGGACAAGAACCTGAATCTAACATTATATATTCTCAAGAAAATGAATATATTCATTTTTTAAATAAAATAAAAAACAATAATATAAAAGTAAAATTATTATTTTCCGACCATAAAGCCGTTATTAACAGCTTTAGTCAAATGGGGGGCGTTATTGATCCAAACGAACTTTTAAGTAAAAATATACGTTTTACTAAGTTGTATGATAATAATTTTGTTTTAAATAATATTTCAAAGGAGGATAATACGTAAATTCATATTCGTAAATAAAAAGAAGGTAAGATTCAATTATGAGTTTAGAATTTTATTTTGTATTTTTTAATAAAATTCTATAATTTTAAATATGGTTTAATTTTACAAATTTATTTTTAACAATTATATTAAAAATTTTCCGTTTTCATATATAAGTTTATTATCGGCATATATTTTTCCGCCGTTTTTCATGTTTTTTATCATATCCCAGTGTAATCCGGAAATATTTTTTCCACCTGTTTCCGGATATGATGCACCTATCGCCATGTGAATCGAGCCGCCGATTTTTTCGTCAAATAAAATGTTTCCCGTTACTTCCTTTATCATTTCATTTGTCCCTATCGCTATTTCTCCTATTCCTCTGGATCCTTCATCCATGTCAAACATGCTGTTGACGTATTGTTCCCCTCGTTCTGCTTTTACTTTAACTACTTTTCCTTTTTCTACGGTTAAATGTACTTTGTTCGCTTCATTTCCTCTATATATTTGCGGAAAATCAAAATATATTTCTCCATTTACTTCATCTTCAACCGGTGAGGTATATATTTCACCATCCGGAAAATTACACTCTCCTGCACAACTTTTCCATTTCCTTCCCTTTACTCCATAGGTAATGTCTGTTTCTTCTCCTATAATATGTATTTCACTTATTGTATTTAAGTATTCGGCTATCTTCTTTTGATATGCATCTATTTCTTCCCATTTTTCTACCGGATTCTCAAGATGTAGGTAACACGCTTGTATCAAAAATTCTGTATATTCATCAAGTGACATTCTGCCTTCTTGTGCTAATGCTTGTGTAGGAAAATTCGCTATTACCCATTTTAATTCCCCTTTCGCAGCTCTCGACAACATTAGCTCTGACAATTGTTTTGTCGCTGCTGATCTTTTTGCAAGTTTCTTTGAATCTGCTTTCGCCAGACTCTTTGTATTAAACGGCGCTCCCAATGATATAAAATTTTGTGCCTTTTCATATTCTATCCTCAGCATTGGATCTATATATTCCAGCTGTTCATCTTTCGCATATTTTATATATGTCTCCGTTATTCCTTCTAACCCACATCTTATAACCGGATATGCTCCTCTTTCAAGTACTAACTTATATATCTCCTTTATTAATGGTGCTGCTTGCGGACTTGTCGCCGATATTACCGTTAATTCTCCTTTTTTTACTTTCGTTGAGTAATCTACTAATACTTTTGCGTATTTTGTCCAGAGATTTTCCATTTGTACTTCTTTTCCTTTCTTTTGCTTTTTCTATTTTTGAAATGAAGTTGGATGTAAAACAATTCCTCTCTTTGTTGTTCTGAT
>CANQLA010000095.1 GCA_947624605.1 Candidatus Gastranaerophilales bacterium
ACAAAGGTTCTCCTCCGGTAAGACATATTGAGTGAATATTATTTATATCGTAATTTTTTATTCTCTCTGCAAGGGAATTTGCAGTATAAGTTTCGCAAGTCGCATCGGGTTTATAATCTGTATTGCAATATTTACAATTGAAGTCACACTTACAAAATCTTATAAAAAGCTGTGTGTATCCTACCAGGTGTCCTTCTCCTTGAATTGATGTAAAGATTTCTTTGATTTTTGTTGTTGTCATTTTCCCTGATTACCTTTCGATATATTTATATTTTTCAACTCTTCGTAAAGTTGTCTTTCTCTTTCTGACAGATTTTCACTTATCTTTATTTTTATTGTTACAATTTGGTGCCCTTTTATTTTCTTAATTTCGTCAAATAGTCCTTCATTTGCAAGTCTGAATTTTTGAGAAGAAGAAGTTCCTTTGGGAATTTTTAATTTAATCGTACCGTTAATTGTTCTGACTTCCTTTTCACAACCTAATGCCGCTTCATAAGGTGTGATTTCAATTTCTGAAAAAACATTATTCCCTTCAAACCTGAAGTATGAATCATCAGTAATTCTTACTATAATATATAAGTTCCCGTTTTTCCCTCCTTTTAAACCTTTTGTTCCTTCCCCGATTATACGAATTTTTTTATTATTTGTACTTAAAGGAGGAATTTTTACATTAAGTTTTTTATGTATTGAAATTTCTCCGATACCGTTACAATATTTGCATTTGTATCCATTTACAAAATTTTTTCCTTCGCATACGGGGCATAATTCTGTATGTAGTACGTTTATTTTCCTGTTTGTTCCGTTAATTGCTTCTTTATATGAAATTTCAACGGGCATGGTTATATCTGAACCGTTTTGAGGTTGCGTTTTTTGAAAATCCTGCTTACAGTGATTATTTTTAACAAATAATTTGCCGAATAAATCAGAAAAAGTTTTTTCAAAATTAATTTTTTCTTTTGATTTTTTATTAAAAGTTTCTTGTTTTTCTGTTTTATATTGAATATTTTTATTATATTTTTCTGAAAAATCATATTTAAAGCCATTAAATTTTGAAGATTGATAATCATTTTGAGTATAATTATAAGTGTTTTCAAAATTATGTATTTTTTCTTTTTGTAAACGAATAATGTCATATCCTTTAACAAAATCGTACACTTTTCTTTCATTTTCATCGCTAAGGACTTCATAGGCTTCTTTAATTTCTAAAAAAATTTTTTCACAGTTTTTGTTAACATCAGGGTGAAATTTAATTACAGCCTTTCTGAAAGCTTTTTTAATTTCTTCACTGTCAGCATCAAAGGAAATATTTAATATTCCGTAGTAGTCTTTATTAGTATAATCTTTCAAAATTCGTTCTCCTGAATTTATTTTAAGGATAATTTTGTAAATATCAACATTCTTCAAGAAGAATAATTTTCTGTATTAACCGTTTTTGAAATAATAAAGATTTTAATATAAAATATTTGTAAATGAGGTATAGGCATGAATATAGAAATAATAAAAAGAACAGATGAAGAAGCTGCGGAAATAATAGAGAAAGAGCTTAACAGACAAAGGAACACTATAGAACTTATTGCAAGTGAAAATTTTGCATCACGTGCAGTTATGGAAGCGGCAGGAACGATATTAACAAATAAATATGCGGAAGGGAAACCATATAAGAGATTTTATAACGGATGTGAAAATATTGACGAAATGGAAATGCTGGCAGTTGAGAGGACGAAAAAGCTGTTTGGAGTAGAGCATGCCAATGTTCAGCCGCACAGCGGAGCACAAGCGAATATGGCAGTATTTTTATACGCATTAAATCAGGGTGATACAATATTGGGAATGGATTTGTCGAATGGAGGACATCTTACACACGGTTCACCGGTCAATTTTTCGGGAATATATTTCAACACAGTTTCATACGGAGTTAATGAATACGGAGAAATAGATTATGATGAAGTAGAAAAACTTGCAAAGGAACACAAGCCGAAAATGATAATATGCGGAGCGAGCAATTATTCAAAAATAATAAATTTTAAAAAGTTTAAAGAAATAGCAGACAAAACCGGAGCATTTTTAATGGCGGATATAGCTCATATTGCAGGTCTTATCGCAGGCAAAGTTCATCCTTCACCGGTAGGTTATGCGGATTTTATAACAACGACTACACATAAATCTCTGAGAGGTCCCAGAGGCGGGATTATAATGTGTACGCAAGAGCATGCCGCAGGTATAGATAAAGCATTATTTCCCGGAGTACAGGGCGGACCATTGGAACATATAATAGCAGCGAAAGCAATAGCTCTAAAGGAGGCAATGCAGCCTGAATTTAAAGAATATGCCGCACAGATAGTAAAAAATGCAAAAGCACTTGCTAAATCATTAATGGATGAAAATATAAATATTGTCGGAAACGGAACAGAAAATCATGTAATGACAATTGATTTAAGAAAAACTGACAAAACTGGAAAAGAACTTGCGGATATTCTTGAAAAGATAGGTATTACCGCAAATAAAAATACGGTGCCTAATGATCCCAAAAGTCCTTTTATAACGAGTGGTGTAAGAATAGGAACACCTGCTGTTACAACAAGAGGATTCAAAGAAGAAGATATGTTTGAAGTTGGTAAAATAATTGCATCTGCAATAAGTGTGTGGGATAATGAAACAGCACTTAATAATTTGAGGGAAAGAACTCAAAAATTGTGCAAGAAATACCCGTTATACAAGGATTAGCAGATGACAATATTACAATTATCAGAGGCACATATAATAGGAGCTGTTATTTCATTTCTTGTTTCATTATTTATTGTACCGGGAGTAATATATTTTTCTTGTAAGAAAGGACTTGTAGATGCACCCGGAGAGAGGAAAATTCATGATCATCCCATTCCAAGACTAGGTGGAGTGGCAGTATGGTTAAGTACAATGTTGACATTTCTTTTTCTTGTGTTTTTAAGCTACTACCCGTATGGTTCTTTATTATCCGGCATATTGTTAGGAAGTTCATTAATGTTTTTATTAGGGTTAGTGGATGATATTTATTGTCTTGATGCAAAATTCAAGTTATTTATCCAACTTTCGATAGCAACAATAGTGTATTGTTTAGGGATAAGAATAGAATATGTATATTTACCATTCGGAATTTCGTTTCATTTGGGATTTTTATCTTGGTTTGTCACGATAGCCTGGATAGTTGGAGTTTCAAATGCGGTAAATTTTATAGATGGAATAGACGGTTTGGCAGGTTCATTAATATCAATAAGTGCGGTAACATTGGGATTAATAGCGGCATCAATGTCATCATTAGGTATGATAAGTCCTTTAATAGCATTTATTTTAGCCGGAGCGATGTTGGCATTTTTGACATACAATTTTAATCCGGCAAGAATTTTTATGGGAGATTCAGGTGCATTATTTTCGGGATTTTTACTTGCGACACTGTCAATAACCGGAGTAATGCAGGCAGAATCTGTAGCAATGTGGGTTCCCATTTTAGTATTGGCGGTTCCCATATTTGATATAATTTTTGCCTCGACACGTAGAATTTTAAAAGGGAAATCGCCTTTTGTTGCTGATGCCGAGCATATTCACCACAGGTTATTAAAAATGGGTTTTTCTCAAAATAAGGCTGTTTTGATTTTAGCATCAATAGCGGTATGTTTTGGTATAGTTAGTGTAGTTTTAATTAATGTTTCAATTATTAAGTATTTTTTATATGCAATTGCACTTACGTCAATAATGTTGATTTTAAATTTTCAGGCGAGAAAGTAGGAAGAGATGTCAATAAGAAAAATTTTAAATTATGGTGATAACAAGTTAAGAAACAGAGCCAAAGAAATTAATAAAATTTCAAAAAAGATACAAACATTGGCGGAAGACATGTTGGATACAATGTATTCAAATAACGGTGTCGGACTTGCAGCACCGCAGGTCGGAGAATTATTAAGGTTGGTAGTTATAGATGTTTGGACTAATCAGGAACGATATAATCCTCTTATCTTAATAAATCCGAAAATTATCAAAAGAGAGGGAGCCATTTCTTGTAATGAAGGATGTTTAAGTTTTCCCGGAGTATATACGGATGTAAGAAGATATAAAAATGTAACGGTCAAAGCACAGGATTTAAGAGGAAAAACTTTTATTATTGAAGCTAAGGACGGGGAGCTTTTATCCAGGGCATTACAACACGAAATTGATCATTTGGACGGAATTTTATTTGTAGATCATGTCAGAAACAGATTTGAAACGGATAATATATTGAGTGAAAAAGGTTTACCTCCGATTGATCCGGAGATGTTAATGGATGAATCCTTATTAGAAGATATGATAAAGGAAAATGAGCAAAGACAGGAAGATACAGAGGGAAGTAATGATTAGAGTTGTATTTTTTGCTTCACCTGAAATAGCGGTAAATTCATTGGAAAAATTAGCTGATTATAGTGATATAGAGATTTATGCAGCAGTTACAATGCCTGACAGACCCGCAGGTAGGGGTTGCAAGATAAAACAGACACCTGTCAAAGAAAGTGCAAACAGAAAAGGGATAAGAGTATATCAGACGTCATCAATATCTAAAGACAGAGAATTAATAGAAGAATTAAAAAGGATAAATCCTGATTTTTTTGTAACATTTGCATTTGGACAGCTTTTATCACAAGAAGTAATAGATATTCCAAAATGCGGTGTAATTAATTTACATGCTTCACTGTTACCAAAATACAGAGGTGCAAACCCGATTCAGTGGGCAATCATTAACGGAGAAAAAGAAACAGGGATAACAACAATGAAAACTGTTTTAAAAATGGATGCAGGAGAAATATGTTATTCGGAAAAAATTAAAATAGATAAAAGTACGACTGTCCCTGAACTTGTAATTGAAATATCGAAAAAAGCTCCGGAATTAATATATAAAACGTTAAAAGATATATATGAAGGTAATCTTATCGGAACAAAGCAAGATGAAGAAGGAGTGACGTTTGCACCAAAATTTAAAAAAGAAGACGGAATTATTGATTTTAATATTACGGCAGAGTTATTTCACAACAAAGTAAGGGGTTTACAGCCATGGCCGATGGCATATTTATGCAGACAAGGGAAAAATATACAGATTCTAGAGACGGAAGTAAGTGACACAGATAGCAGTAATTGTGAAGAAGGAGAAATTATTTGTATAAATAGCAGTGGAATAACAGTAAAATGTTCGGATAAAGCTATTTTAATAAAGACAGTAAAACCTGAAAGTAAGACAGGAATGTGTGCTTGTGATTATGCAAACGGAATGAGATTAAAAAAAGGTATGAAATTATGATAAGGGGAATAAGGGGAGCGATTACAATATCGAAAGACAATACGGAAGAAGTAAAATCAGCGACGGTAGAATTGTTAACAAAAATAGTAGAAATCAATAAATTAGATACGGATGATTTTGTGAGTGTTGATTTTTCGATTACAGGAGATATAACAAGTACTACGCCTGCGAAATATGCCAGAAGCGAATTAAAGTGGAATACAGTTCCGATGATGTGTTATCGGGAATTTGAATTTGAAGGCGGATTAAAAAAATGTATAAGGGTATTAATAATAACCAACAGTAATAAGAAGCAAGAAGAAATTATACATGTATATTTAAGAGAAGCTGAGCGATTGCGTCCTGATTTAAAAATAACTTAAAAAATTTTTTGTTGTATAATTACAGTATGAGGATATTAATTGTAGGTTCAGATGAAAATGCATATTTAATAGCCGGCTATGTAGTAAAGAAATCCGGTGAGGATGTAGTATTTATTACATCAGATTATGGTATAAACATTGATGGTATTCGTGAAATCGGGATATCGGAAAATGATAATAAAGAATTGTTAGATTTTGCGATAGCAAATGAAATAACGTTAACTGTAGTAACGTCATATAAAGCGATAGCAAATGATATAAGCGGATATTTTATGCAGTTTGGTCAACCGATTTTTGCACCCGGGTCAGCGTCAGCTGGAATAGGATTATTTCGTTCAAATGCAAAAAAGATGATGTTCAAATTAAAAATTCCGACAATGAAATATGGGATTTTTGACAGAGAAAATCAAGCAATAGAATATGCATCAGAAGTAAGAAGACCGTTAGTAATAAAAGATGATATAAATATTTTGTCAGAAGAGCCATATTATACATATTCTTTCAGGGAGGCAAAAGAAGCAATAGAAAGAAATATGTATAACAGTAAAATTATCATAGAAGATTTAACTGAAGCAAAAGAAGTTTTTTGTTATTACATAACTGACGGATATACGGCATTGCCGGCAGGAAGTATAACGGTTACTGACAGAGAACATTTGATGACAGAAATATGTTCACCGGATAAATATATTTCAGAAGAAATAGAAACGGATATTATTCGTGAAACGATATATCCGATTCTTGATGAATTAGCGGAGCGTTCAGTTCCATACAGCGGTATATTGGGGGTGGATTTATTAATAAATAACGATACATATAATGTAATAGAATTTCTGCCGTTTTATAAGCCTAATCATCTTCATGCTATTTTACCATTGATGAAAACAGATATTACGGATTTATTTTTATCAGTTGCTTGTGGTTCAATGTCTGATGAATACAATCATATAGAGTTTTACAATTTATCTTCTTATTTAAAAGTTATACCAAAAGCAGATGAAAGACTAATTAAGAAAATAGATGATGACAATTTAATCTGTTCATTTGCCGGCGGGAAGTGCATTCTGACAGAGAAATCCGCAACAGTAGGCAAAGCCAGAGAAAGGTTAAATGAGAATATTGAATTTATACAAAGCAGCGGGGTAGAAATTGAGTAAAGAAAGAAAATTTTTGAGAAAATGTATAGGATGCGGTTCTTATAAGGGAAAAGACAAGCTTATAAGAATTACAAAGGAACATAATTCGGAGCAAATTTATATAAACAAAAATAATTTGATTTATGGTCGTTCTTGTTATATATGCAAGAGTATAAATTGTATAAATAGTGCATTTAGAAAGATGAAAATTTCAAAAATTCTTAAGAAAGATATAGAAATAGAGTTAAAAGAAAAAATAATAACTGTACTTGAAACATAGATTGTGTTACAACTATAATAAGGAATCAAAGTGAGAAATAAATGAATAATATAAGAGTATACGAAGCAGCTAAGGAACTTGGCTTAACAAATAAGGAAATGATAGAACAACTTGAACAAAAGATAGGGATAAAAGTGAAATCCCATTCAAGTACATTGACGTTGACACAATTTGAGAGATTTAAAGAAGCTGTAAAAGCGAATCATGGTACTGTTGTGAAGAAACCGAAGGCATTTATTATAAAGAAAACGAAAGTGCCCAAAGCGGAAGATAATCCTACAGTAGATGAGAAAGTGGAAATAAATAATGAAACCGTCACGGGTAAAGAAAATAAAGAGGAGGGAGTGTCGGAAGTAGTTAAGAAAGAAGAATCTGAGGAAATAAAAAAGCAATCAGAAGATATAGAAAAGAACAAATCAGAAACATTAGTAAATGTAAAAGAGATAAAAGAGGATAATAACAAGACGGAAGAAGTTGTGAATAAGCCTAGTATGGTTACACAACCGAGTATTCGTTCGTTGCTTGAATATAACAATCAAAACAGTCAAAAGCGTCGAGCTGAAATTCATGCTGAGAATATGCGAAAGAAAAGGGAGCAGGAAAGGAATCAGATAGAAAAGAGGAAAGCTGGGGAGAGTGGAAAGAATGAGCAGCAGCGTCGTAATATAAATAATACACAGCGGCCTGTTTCCGTAAAGCCGACAGAGAATAAAGAGCCAATAAAGCGGCATTTTACATCACAAGAGAT
>CANQLA010000096.1 GCA_947624605.1 Candidatus Gastranaerophilales bacterium
ATTTTTCCGTTTTTGATAAGTTCAAAAACTTCAAGATTTAAAGTGCTAAATGTTGTTAAACCGCCTAAAAAACCTGTAGTTATAAATAATTTTAAAATATTTGGAAAGTTATTAATTTTATTTACAGTCAATGCAAAAACAAAACCAATAATAAAACAACCGGCAATATTGACAAAAAACGTGCCGACTATCGGAAGTATTAAAGTTTTTTTAGCAAACGAAGTTACAAGGTATCTTAATATTGACCCAAGTCCTCCGCCTATAAAAATTGATAAACATTTCATTATCATAAATTAAAAATACCATAAAAATTATTTTATGGTATTTTTAGAAGTATTATTAATATTTTATTATCATCCGGCACTAAAACATTATTTAATTTCAGATTTTTAATATCATCTCTTGTAACGGTTGTAGATTGGGTTTTAACCCAACAATAAATAAAAACTACAACCTTCAATTATATAATACTGCTTTTGAGTATAAAAGTATACCTTCATTCATATTAGGATGAATAAAATCAACCAAATATTCTTTTTGAACATTTTTATCCAAAACGTTTTCTATATACTTATTTGCATCAATAAAATAATCATTACAAGATAAGGTCCAATCTTTTAAAGCGTTAGTATATTTTTCATTCAAAACAATTTTATCTTTATAACTTAATTGCGATACGGTATCTCCATCGGTAGAATACCAAGGTGCAATAAAAACGAATTTTGCATTTGGATTATTTTTTAAAATAATATTTTTTAAAATATTAAGATTATTAATATATTCCCTTTCATCCATAGCACAAATTTCAGGATTTCTGTATCTTACGTCATTTGTTCCTATCGCAATTATAAACAAATCTGCTTTAACATCAGATATTTGAGTTTTATAATTATTTATCAACATTTTGGTTGTAGCACCACCCCAAGATTTGTTAATAATTCTGCCGCTTATAAGAGGTTCAATTGGTTCATACCAGGGTGCACCATTATTATTAGAACCTGCAGTAACACTATCGCCTATAAAACATACATCTCCTGCTTGTTTTATCAATTTGTACAATGTTCCGTTCTTCATTCTTGCGTCCAATTTTAAATCATGATTTTTCCTTCTTATAAATCCGTTTTCATCAAAATAATATCTTTTTTGTACCATATCAATATCCATTTCATTTCCAAGCATATATTTTGTTATAAGTCTATGTACTTGTTGTATACGTTCTAAATCGTGAGTACTGATTTCCAATTGTAATTTCTTATTATAAAAAATATCATATATGGGAATTGCTCTATAATTACCTTTTAACAGTGATTGTGTCCACATTGGGATAATTGCTCCGCCAATAATTTTTTTGGTTTTTCTGTCAATATACACTTCCGTTAATGCACTTGCATCTCCATTCATCTCCCTGTAAACATTTGCATAATTACCCGGGGAATATAATGTAAAAACTTTTTTATGATTATAATTTTTTAACAATACCGGTTGAACATGATGAGTATGATCACCTAAAATTATATCCGCACCAAATTTTATAAAATTTTTCTCCCAAATCTTTTGATAATTGTCAGGTTTGTGCGTAAATTGCGTACCCCAATGAGGAAGCACTATTATTAAATCAGGATTTAATGATTTCGCTCTTTCAAAATCATTTTCAACGATTTTTAAACATTTGTAATACAATGCTCCGTATGGTTCAGGCAAAAAGTCAGAAATATAAGATAAATCACCGTTTATTATATTGGAGGTTTTCAAACCGTTTAAACCATAATTATAAGTTAAAAATGCAATCTTCAATCCACCTTTTTCAACTATTTTAATATTATTATTTTTTTCATCTTTATTTAAATATGAGCCTGCAAAATCTATTTTTTTTCGTCTTAAAACTTTTATCGTCCTTATGGCACCTTCCAATTCTGCATCAAACAAATGATTATTTGCGGTTGTAACAAGATCAAAACCTGCATTTTTTATGGCATCTGCATAAGAATCAGGATAGTTAACATACAAAGATTTATCATCCCCATAATTACTTTGTGAATACTTCTTTATCCCTTGACCCAGCGGTCCTTCCAAAACTCCTATAGCCAAATCCGCATCAGAAATATATTTCTTACTATATTCAAAATTATCTTCAAAGGAATACCCCCCCCCCCGTGATATCCTCTTTTGATTTGATCCTCAAGAAGAATTAAGTCTCCTGCAAATATTATTTTGAATGCTTTATCAAATTCGGTTTCCATATTTTTTTCCATGGTTTTATACTGAAATAAGTTTAATTTATTTGATTTGTTTTTTATTTCTGAAATATAAGGTATCCATAGAATTAACACGATTGCAAAAATAATAATTATTCTGAATATTATATTTTTTATGCTCTTTGAATTATTATCACAATTAAACAGATTACAACATTCTTCCAATATATTGTTAACTGTTTTTGAAATAAAATCCGAACCGGCAATAAAACAAAAAATAAATGTAGCAATTGCACAATATATCAGACCAAATGTTGTTAAACCTGAGCTTTCAAGAATAAATGCAACTGACAATGTAATCGGACGATGTAATATATATATGGAAAGTGAATTTTTTCCCATTTTTGTTATAAACGGCAATTGTTTTTCAACAGATAAAAACATAAAAAACATTATTGCAAATACTGATGTAATAAAAAATGAGGCTCTTGCAAATACACGATTGATGTCAACTTGTTCATATATGTTAGGAATTAAATCAAACAAACGAATTTTAAAAACATAAAATAATATTGCACCGGTTATAATTGCCGACAGAGCAAATATACCGCAAAACAAATATTTTTTCTTTTGCGGTATATTCAAAATTGACTTAACTTTGTCTTTTGGTAATAAATAACCTGCCATGAAAAAAGGATAAAAAGCTATAATTTTCACCATTCCGTATTGAAGATTAATTTCTGACCAAAAAACAGAAAATAAGGAAATTAAAGTTAATATAATCAATATATGTTTGACTTTTGATAAATAAGGAACAGTTATTCTCCACACTATAAGTGCCAACAAATACCAAGCAGAATAATAAGGAGTTATAATCGAGGGAGTTCTTTTACCGCATAACATCATACCTAACATAAAGCCTGATGTAAGTAATATATATGCAATTGTGAGTTTAAAAATGGTATTGAAAGATTTAGAATGTTCACTTTTGCTGAAATAACCTGAAATAAATACAAAAGCAGGCATGTGAAACATATAGATAATACAAATTACAATTTTATTCAAAATAAAATCCTGAATACCCAGCAAAAAATGTCCGAATACAACCAGGATAATCAATATCCCTTTTATATTATCCCAATATGCATATCTTTTTTTCTCCATTCAAAACACTCCTCAATAAGTCAAATCCGTATATTAGGTATATTATTTGTTTTTTTTTACTATTTATGTAACCAATATTACCAATTAGGTAATTTATTGTCAATTTGTTACCTGTTTCGGTATTCTTTAGAAATCTGTAATAATTAAAATGATAAGGAGGTGATAATGAGTAGTTTAAAAATATTATTCGGAAGAAAAATAAAAGAGTATCGAAAAAGAAAAAATCTTACACAGGCACAACTGGCGGAAATGGTTTGTGTAGATGATAAACATATCAGTTGTATAGAAAGCGGAAAAAATTTTCCTTCATCAGATTTAATAGAAAGATTTGCAACTTCTTTAAACATTGAACCCAAAGATTTATTTGAATTTGATTATTTAGAAGATTATGATAATTTGAAATCAAATATAATTTCAATGTTGGATAAATTAAACCAAAATGATTTAACTTTAACTCATAAATACATAAGAACATTTTTATTGAAATAACATATAAAGAAATTAATAAATTTATTTTAAATTTTTACTCAGAATATTTAGGCAATTTTCCTTATTATTTAAACTATTTTGTGGATTTGTTTCAAAAATTCGAGACAGAGATAAAATGTATTTGAATATATAACTAAAATTTTGTATAATCAAATTATTACCAAATTAGGGATTTATTATGTACGGATTTTTTAGGTTATTAATTATTTGTACTATTTTTATATGTAGTTTTACATCTTTATGTTTAGCAAAGAGCACTAAAGAAGCCGACAAAACGACAAGAATGCAGGATATATATAAGGAGTTGGAAAATTTTCCGGATAAAGATAAAAAGTTCAAGGTAACGGGGGATTTACATGTTGTTTGTGTATATGAAGGTGCTTATGACACGCCGAGAGGTTTTATGGAAGAAGACAAAACCGGCAATGTAAATATTCTGATTAAAACAACAAAACCTATTACCCTTTTATTGAGTTCATATCATTCGGTAAATTGGAATATAAAAACAGACCAAAAAGCAAACATTAAAAAAATATATTATTCAAGCTGTTATGACAGTAAAGTCAATATTGACGATAAGAATATCCCAATAGAAAAAATTGAAGAATATGCGGATATTTCAAATAAAACATTTGACAGAGCCGAAAAGTGGATGGATAAAAAGCCTAAAACTCTGCAATATAAATATTCTACTCATGAACAATTTGTAATTGACGGTAAATTAGGAAATCAATACAGTCAGTTTCCCAAACACAAATCAACAGATAAAGAAGTAGAATTAATACCAAATTTATCAATAAAATTAAATGATAAACTGGAAGCATATTATGACAACAGAGGTGCAAGTTCAAGTTATTTGACAAACAAATACTATAAAAAAGGCGAAGGAAGATATTATTTTGAGGCAGCAATTGAAGCACCGGAAAAATATACCACACCTTTTATAAATACCGGAATTATTTCTCCGTGGAATGACAAAAGCTATTGTGACTTTGTAACAGATGATGAAGGTAATTGTATCTCATACGGAGCTCTCGGCTGGGATGAAAAACTCGCGGACAAAGATGTAATCGGAGTTGCCATAGATTTTAATAAAGGGAAAATATATTTTTCAAAAAACGGAAAATGGTTAGAAGGAGCTCCCGGAACTAAAGACAGCGGTATAATATTTAAAAATGACGGAAGAGAATATACAGCTGCCGTTGAAACTTCCGACAGCGTAAGGTGGAAAATGAATTTTGGTTCCAAAAAGTTTAAATATAAAATTCCTAAAGGATATAAACCTTACGATACATATTCATACAAACACCGAAAGATAAAAAATAATACATAATAACCGCAAATATATCAATTAAAAAGATAAAAAGATAAAGTAAGAAATGGGATTTTTCAAAAGATTAAAAAACATATTAAGAAGTAATTTGTATTCTAAACACGAAAGTTTAGAAGATATAATATATAATGACGTTTCTTATACGGCTGATGATGACAATACAAAAGAATACGAAACAAGCATGAATAATAACACGCAAGAAATTCATAAAGATATGGAAAGTGAATATTATGCAATTTTAGAAGTAGAATATGGATCAAATTTTGAGAAAATAAAAAACGGATACAGACGTTTGCTTAGAAAGTATCATCCTGATTTATATCAAAACAAACCGGAAAAACAGCATATCGCAATGAAATTAACAGAAAAAATCAACGAAGCATATTCATATTTTGAAAACAAATTCAAATAAATAATTGAATATAAATGTTTTAAATATTATAATTAATAATAATTATAGTCTATAATGGAGCAATTGTATGGCAGATTTTGGAAAAGTAAAAGAATATTTATCAGAGTTAGGATATAAAATCACAAAAGAAGATAAAGAAAATGAGATAGTAGTTATTAGTGATGCACAAATGGGTATAAACAATCTTATTATCGACTGTGAAAAACCAATAATTATTTTTGAACAATATATTTTTGAGATAAAAGAACATCGTAAAAATGATGCCAAAATGATGAAAAGACTATTGCAAATGAACAGGGACCTTGTACATGGAGCATTTGTTATTGATGAAAGCGGGACACGGGTATTATTCAGAGATACATTACAAATAGAAAATCTTGATTTAAATGAAATCAAAGGTTCAATTGACAGTTTGTCAATTGCAATGGTGGAATTTATGGATGAGCTTTTAGAATTTTCAAAATAAGGAGAAAATAATATGTACAGTTTAATAAAAAGGTGTTTTAAATTTATACAGTCACAGGCACATGCTATATTGTCAAAATTTGAAAACCCGGTAAATCTTGCAGAGCAATCAATTCGTGATTTAAAACAAAACTATGATGAAAGTCTAAGAGGACTTGCAGAAATTAAGGCCATAGCTATTAATACAAAGAGAAATATAGAAGAAAAAAAGCAAATAGCAGCAGATTATGAAAGAAAAGCATTAATGCTGGTAAAGAAAGCACAAGAGGGTCAAATAGACACAAAAGAAGCTGACAGACTTGCATCGGAAGCATTAACAAAAAAAAATAATGCAGTGCAAGAAGCAGCAAAATTGTCTGCAGATTTAAAAAATTACGAAGCGATGTCACAAAAAATGGAAAGCAAAATATCTGCTTTAAAAGCACAGATATCTCATTGGGAATCAGAATTAACAACAATGAAAGCAAGATATAAAGTAGCAAAATCAACTAAGAAAATTAATCAACAATTAACAGCAATAGGAGATGAGTCTACGACAGCCATTTTAAAAGATATGAAAACGAAAATTCAAGAAGAAGAAGCTCTGGCAGGAGCATACGATGAAATGTTATATATGGAAAGTGATATTGATAAAGAAATTGATAAGGCAATAGGAACAACATATACAACAGATGTACAAAATGCACTTGCGGAATTAAAAACGAAGCTAATATCAGACAATTCCGGACAAGATAGTACAAAAGAGCTGAAAAAACAATTAGAGGATTAATTATAAACAATGAATAAAATTATAATAGTAATTTTTTTATTTATAGCATTAACACTTATAAATTTGTCTAATCAAAAATTAATTATGACTATGCTTGTTTTGTCAATAGTGGTATTAATATTTTTTATATTGAGGAATAGAGATATACTAAAAAGAATGCACAATAAAACTCCAGAAGAATTAAATATAATCAATGTAGATAAAGGCGGTGTATTCACGTTAACGGGAGTCGGAAACGATTCTGAAGAAATGACTTTAAAAGTTATTGGTAAACATCTTTACAGAGAAGGTGATTTTTATTGGTATGAACTTCAATGTGATAAAGGAAGCGATGAAAATGTATGGGTAGAAGTTGAAGAAGATGATGATACGATTGTATATATCCTTTTAAAAAAGATGAACCTGAACGATATAAAAACAAATCCAAGCACATTAACTCAAATTGATGACGATGAAGCAGGATCTGTATATTATGAAGGAAAAGAATATAAATATAAAGATTCAAGCAAAGCAATTTATTACAAAAATTGCGATGATAAAAAACAGCAAAACTTTTATTATTGGGATTTTGAATACGGAAAAAATGTCATTTCTGTTGAAAAGTGGTCTGAAAAAGATTATGAGGTATCTTTAAGTCAGAGAATGCTGCCATCACAAATAAAAGTATTATCGAATAAATCAGAGGAATTAAAATGAACCCAATAATAATAAGTTTGATATATATTATAATATCAAGTATTATGATGATTTTATCAAAATTTTCTTTTGATAAGATAACACAATATAATATTGATGAACAGATAAAAGAAAACAATTATTCGCCGTTAATTGCATATTGCGGATATATGGCAGGGATTATATTTATAATAATAGGTGCATACGCAGGACC
>CANQLA010000097.1 GCA_947624605.1 Candidatus Gastranaerophilales bacterium
GAATGAGTCTTGTCCGTAAAGGAAAAAATGTTTTAATTTCAAGGGGTGACGAAATAAAAGTCACTATTCAAACTGATTTAGAGCTTCCGGTTATGAATGAATCCGTTTTCAAACAGGAAGAAGTTTTCTATAAAGGATTAGATATTGATATAGATGATATTTGGCTTGTAAAAGATCCTTTCGGTATAAGAAATACTTTTGAACTTACAGTTGACATTGAAAATTTATCAGATAAAGATTTTTCCGCATTTGATGTTGCTGTCATAAATGATGTTCATAGAAAATTTTATCCGTCCTTATTTTTTAAAGATGCAATGTCTTTTGCTAAAATGAAATCCGGCACAAAAGTTTCTGGTAAATTATATTTTTCGGTCGATGACCCGAAAAGACATCATTGGCTTGTTTTTTACGATAGAATGACAAGAAAACCTCTTGCTAAAATCTCTCTTGACAATGTTAAACGCAGTTTAAATGTTAATTTTGACAAAAAACGTAAAAAGAATAAATGACAAGATTTCATTATAATGATATAATTATCTAAGCATAAGTTCTAAAATTATGAATAAAAATTTATTTAAAAGTTATATTTGTCAAGGTAAACAGATCAATTTACGTTATGATAAAAAGATAAATTCTTATATTATAGAAATTGATGGTAAACCTGTAAGGACTTTTTCCGTTATGACTTCAATAAAAGTTATGGAGGATTATGCCTTAAAATTGTTGACTAAGCTTACTGATTAAACTTTTTTAGGGGTTTTATGTTTAGTAACTTCTTTCAAAAATATATAAATGTTCAAAATATTATTTTTTTTATTATTTCAATAATTTTTACTGTATTAATTTGTAAAAATATTGATATTGCTTTATTATTTTTTTCATCTTTTGTTATAGCTTGTTCTTTAAATCCTCTTGTTGACAAATTATCCGAAAAAAAAATAACCAGAACAGTATCTTCGTTAATTGTAATAATTGGTGTTATATTGGTTATTGTTTTGCTGTTTATTCCGACTGTATTTCTTGCAGCTTCTGAAATCTCCTCTTTTGCAATTAATTTTCCTCTTTATGTTGATGAACTGGATGACTTTTTAGACAATTTTGCTATAATGCATCAACTGGGTTTAAATAAATTTGATATGGATGCAATAGCTTCAACTCTTTCGTCTTTTTCAGAAAATATCATACAAAATATTATCAATATAGGTAAAAATGTAACTTCAGGAATTTTATATATAATCATCTCTTTTATGCTTATTTTTTATTTTATGGCAGATAAAGCTGAAATTAAAGATACTTGTCTTTTATTTTTTCCGAAAAATATGAGAAAAAATGCAGGTAATATTATTGATATAATTTCCAAAAAGATAGGCGGTTATATTGCTGCTGTAATAATTACCACTATAAGTGTCGGACTGGTTATGGTCTTAGGTTTAATGATTTTAAAAGTAGATTATTTTTTATTGTTAGGTTTAATAACTGCTATATTTGACATTATTCCTGTTATTGGTCCTACCATTGCTTTGGTAATTTGTATAGTTGCTACTTATCAAGCAGGTTTACCGGCAGTATTGTCCGTAATTGCGGTATTTATTGCAGCACAGTTAATTGAAAATAATTTTGTTCGTCCTTATGTATTTGCCAAATTTCTAAACTTGCATCCAATAATCATATATCTTTTTCTATTTTTGTCGGCAAAATATTTAGGTGTGATAGGAGTGGTTTTTGCACCTGCAATTGCTGCTACTTTTTGTGTTTTATTAAAAGAGCTTTATATGAAGAAACTGGATTGATTAATATTTCTTATTCATCAGGTTTTTTTACATTAGATAATTCTATAAATTTTGCAAACTGACTGTATTTTTTGCACAAATTTGTAAAATTATCTGTATCAACAATCCTACCATTATCCATATATATAATTTTATCACACATAACTAAGGTACTTAGTCTGTGAGAAACAGCAATCATTGTCATTTTACCTTTTTGTTCTGCAAGTATTTCTAAAATTTCGTGTTCTGTATTAACATCAAGTGAAGATGTAGCTTCATCAAAAATAAGAAGCTCAGGATTTCTGTAAAAAGCTCTTGCAATTCCAATTCTTTGCTTTTGACCTTGTGAAATACCTGTACCATCTCTGTTTATAGCAGTATTGATACCGTCCGGCATGTTTTGTACTTGATCATACAACCAGGCTTTTTTCAGTGCTTCTGTAACTTTTTCAAAGTCAATTTCCGAATCCGCAATTCCCCAAGCTATATTTTTAGTGAACCGGATATTGTATTTGTATTTTGAGAAACATAACCTATTATATTTTGGTATGACTTTATATTATTTGAGCTTAAAGGGACTTCATCGATTTTTATTTCTCCATTGCCTATTAACAAACCTGTAAGACAATCTACCAATGTTGATTTACCTGCTCCAGAAACCCCTATTATTCCTACATATTCACCTTTTTTTATTTTAAAATTGATATTGTCCAAAACATTATTGATTTTATTATATGAATAAGATAAATTCTCAACCGAAATTTCATTATTAAAAGCTATTCTGTCTTTTGTAACATTACATATATAACTTTCATACTCTCTAAAGGATTCATATAAACTAAATATTTTGTCAGGATATTCTCTAAACATATCAATATAATTAATACATACTTGACTCTTGTACATTAATGGAAGTATTCTGAAAAGACATAAAGCAACTACTCCAAAAGCAATTATGACTTGTTCTTTACTGTATCCGTATTGTTGAAAAATTCCGACAAATAAAATAATTACAGTTAAGACAAAGATAATTTCTATTATAAATTGTGGTATAATAGGTAAAAGATTAATTTTTTCAATTAAAGGAACCAATTTTTCCGAAATTTTTTTGTAGATATTATAAAAAAAATTTTCCGTGCTGGTAATTTTGATTTCTTTTAAACAATGAAGGCTTGACATCAAAGTATCATAGGGACCGTTTTCAAGTTTATACTTTTCATCTGCATACTTTTTTGCAAATTTAAATATCAACTTATTTTGAAGAGATGCTGATATTATGAAAAATAATGCGGCCAAAATTGAATATTGAGGTAGTAAAGAAATCATCCAAGCAAAAATTAATGCAACACAAATAGTGTTAGACGTAAAGACTATAACTCTGAAAATGTAGTTATCAAAGACTGTATCAACATCAGATGACATATGAAAAAATTTTTCATTATCAGCTGTTTTTACGTTTTGCTCAAAAGGAGAAAACAGATACATACGCATAAACATTTGTTTTATGTCTAATGACCACTCTTTAAGCAGTTTATTTTGCCAATATGTAATAAATATTCCGTATATATTTTTAGAAATAATTGCTATAATTAATGTCCAAGAAGCAAATTCAAAAACTGTTTTTTCATTTGGAAGATGAAAAATATTTTGTGCTGCTCTGAGAAAAGCATTATTCATCATTTGAGACGGATCTATCAACATTATTAAAAATGGTAAAATTATTGCCACACTTGCAAATTCAAACATACTTGTTAAAAATGTATAAATTCCCATAAGCCAAATTTGTTTTGCATGGCCTTTTCCGAAATATCTTAAAAATTTTATAAAATTATAATAAAACACGGAATAATCCCTCTTTATTAACAGAAGTATAGCATATTATAATAATTTTGAGAATATATATGGATTCGTATCGTTTCTCAAATACTCTTTAATTGTATCAAATCCGTCAACTTTTGCCAGAATTTTTGCAATCTTTTCTCTGATAGTATAATCGTTATGATTGTATATTTTTTTAATAATCAGTTTAAACATTTCATCGTTAATATTTGTATCAACAAGTTCAGATAAAGCTTCCAAATACCAATACAAATTAAAAGTATTTTTTATATAATCGTGGTGTGATAAATTAAAATTAATATTATTTTGGACATCAACAATTTCGAGTATTCTTTTTTTGATTTCATCGGTTAACTCATTTTTTTGCGGAAGTAAATATAATACCTCAATAAGATTTCTTGCAACCGTAGGAATTATGTCCTTTATACCATTTAATATTATTTGTTGAATTTTCTTGCCGGTAAAGTATTTTCTATAATTTTCATTTTTTAAAAATTCATTAATTTTAAACGAACAAATTTCTCTGACAGGACCGTGCTGACCTGTTAAAACATAAGTTAAATCTTGTGCTTCCTGAAGTGTTTCAACAGAGTTTAATTTAAACAAACAAACTTGTTTAGTTATATCATCATCAGCTTTTAGATTTTTGAATATCTCCTCTTTTGAAAAATCAACATCAAAAAGCTGATATGCCTTAAGCATATTTTGCGGAGTATAAAGAACAAAATAATCCTTTTTCATAAATAAATAATATAATAAAAAACCTCCTATTTAAACTAAAACAAGAGGTTTTTGTAAAACAAAAATAGAAATTAACGTTTTGAAAATTGAAATCTTTTTCTTGCTCTTTTTCGACCGTATTTTTTACGTTCTTTTTCACGAGCATCACGTGTTAATAATCCTTCTGCTTTTAAAACCGTACGTAATTCTTCATTGTAATCCAGAAGAGCTCTTGCAATACCGTGTCTAATAGCACCTGATTGTGAAGAAATTCCTCCACCTGCAGCTTTAACTCTAACGTCAAAATTAGATTCATTATCAGTAAGGGCAAGCGGTCTGAATATCATCATTTCTAAGGCAGGTCTGTTGCCGATATATGCAGAAAGAGTTTTCCCATTTATAAAAATACGACCTTTACCTTTAACAAGTTTTACTACAGCCGTTGATGTTTTTCTTCTTCCGGTTGCCATGTATACTTTATCAGCCATTATTTAACCTCCTTGTCGTCAAGCAAAATCGGATTTTGAGCTTTATGCGGATGATTAGGTCCGGTATAAACTTTTAATTTTGTGAACTGCTCTTGTCCGAGTGTATTGTGCGGGAGCATTCCTTTTACTGCCTTTTCAATTGCAAGGCAAGGATTTTTTTCCATCAAAGCTTTAAAAGATGTAGCTTTCAACCCACCCGGATATCCGGTGTGTGAATAATAAATTTTGTCTGTTTCTTTTTTACCGGTTACAACGATTTTTTCAGCGTTTATAACTATAATAAAGTCCCCTGTATCAACATGAGAAGTGTATTGGGGTTTGTGCTTACCTCTGAGCATATTAGCGGCAAGCGTAGCCAATCTGCCTAAAGTCTTACCTTCAGCATCAATAACGTACCACTTTCTTTCTACTTCGAGAGGTTTAGCCGAATAAGTTTTCATATGCCATCTCCATATTTATATTATTGTATATAACTTTCATTAATGTAAGTCCGTTTGGACTTACTGCCGGACCTGCTTTTGTTCTGTCCCCGGAATCCAGAATTTCTTTAAGCATTTCCGGGCATAAAGAATTTCTGTCAATATACAGAAGAGTTCCGACAATTGTTCTTACCATACCGTATAAGAACCTGTTTGCAACTAAATCTACAAAAATTTCATTTTTGTTTTGAATACATTTTGCGATATACATGTTACAAACCGTTGCAGGATTTCCGGAACCGTTCTTTTTAAATGACGAAAAATCATGCTCGCCAACTAAAAAACTTAGTGCTTTATTGATTTTTTCAATATCCGGACAATCCCTTATATAAAGACAATCTTCGTCAAATGCCGAACGCTGTGGTCTTGAGATAATTTTGTATCTGTAAAATCTTCCTATTGCACTTTTTTGTGCGTGAAAATTTTCATTAATACTTGTTATCTCCTTGACACTCATATCAGTAGGTAATATACCATTTAAGGAGTATAACATCTTCGGATTACTAAAATTTAACTCCGAATCAAAATGTACAACCTGCCCTCTTGCATGAACACCGGCATCCGTTCTGCCTGAGAAAATTGTCCTTGTATATTCTTTTGTCAATGTACTTAGTGCTTTTTCGAGCTCGCCTTGAACTGTTCTGTATTTAGAATTTTGTCTCTGGCTGCCTGAAAAATTCGTCCCTTTATATTCCAAAGTAAGAACGTATCGCATTATACCAATTGTATTAATGCCATTTTTGTCGCATCGCCTCTTCTCGGAGGAAGATTATAAATACGAGTATATCCGCCGTTTCTGTCTTGATATTGATTTTTTATTTCTGTAAACAATTTTCTCAAAACAGTTTCAGGCATCTTTTTGCACTCAGCTTTTTCTTCTACGACTTCTTTTGTTTCAACATTCATAAATCTGCCTGTTTCTCTGTCATAGATGTATCTGAGAGCTGTTCTGCGAGAATTTAAATCACCTTTTTTTGCTAGTGTGATTATACCTTCTGCATACGGTTTCAAAGCTTTTGCTCTTGCAATAGTTGTTTTAATTTCTCCATGCATAAACAATTCAGTAGCAAGTGCTCTGAGTAATGCTTTTCTTTGATCTTGGGCTTTTCCCAATTTGTTTTTGTTACATTGATGTCTCATGGTTTTTTCCTCTACATTTCATCCGGGTCAAAACCTTCCGGATTAGGCTGTAAACTTAATCCTACGGTTTGTAATTTTTCAATTACTTCATCGGATGATTTTTTGCCAAAGTTTTTTATGTTTAATAAGTCATGTTCCGATTTTTTAAGTAACTCGGGCAACGAATTTATGCTTGCTCTCTTTAAACAATTATATGCTCTTACGGACAATTCTAAATCTTCTATGGTTATTGAAGGCTCTGTAGCTTCCGCTACTTCTTCTTCTATTATTGCCGGAGAACTTAACGTCATTGGCTGACCCGTAATTGAAGCTATTTGCATAAAATGTTCTATTAATATATTTGCAGATTGACTAAGTGCCGTTGTTACGTCAATACTACCGTTTGACCAAATTTCAAGAGTTAATTTATCATAATCTATTACATCACCTACTCTGGTATTTTCAACATGATAACTTACTCTCTTTATAGGTATGAATGTAGCATCTATAGGCAGTAAATCAATCGGTAAATCACCTTGGTGACCTTTTAATACATCTTTTGCTATATATCCCTTTCCTGTTTCTACTGCTATCTCGGCATGTATACTTCCGCCTTCTGCTACCGTACAAATTTGCCAGTCAGGATTGATTACCTTAACTCCTGACGGTAACTGTAAATCACTCGCTAAAACCGGACCTTCTCTGTCTATGTCAAGTCTTAAAACTTGCGGTTCTTTGCTTTCACATTTCACTGTTAAACCTTTTAAATTTAACATTATATCTATTACATCTTCGGTTATTCCCGGTATTGATGTGTATTCATGTGTAATACCTTCAATTCTCAGTGATGTTACGGCTGCTCCTTCAAGTGAAGACAAAAGCACCCTGCGTAGTGCATTGCCAAGCGTCGTTCCAAACCCTTTTTCAAGCGGATCTATAGTAAACTTACCATATTGCGTTCCATCTGAGCTTGTTGTAGTATTTACGCATTTTATTTTTATTGATTCCATTATTTAATGTCTCCTTTTACCTATTTAGAATAGTACTCAATTACAAGTTGTTCCTTAAATTCAGGATCTAGCTCTTCTCTTTCGGGTATTCTGTCAAAGGTAATTTTTTGTCCGGCTTTATCTATTGTTAACCATGCCGGATTAATAGCCATATCTATCATATCCGTAACATTCTTAACAAAATCCGTACTTCTCTGTTTTATGGTTATAACATCCTGCGGCTCTACTAAGTATGACGGAATATCTACTTTCTTTCCGTTTACTAAAACATGTCCATGATTTACAATTTGT
>CANQLA010000098.1 GCA_947624605.1 Candidatus Gastranaerophilales bacterium
TAAACCATGCTTGGAGAGGAGAGGAATCTGATGATGAAGAAGCAAATGCACAAAGGTTTTGTGCAGAATTTGATATAAAATTCAGAGCGGAAAGAATTGATGAAGATATAAAACAATCTGAAGCTGTTGCAAGAGAATTAAGATACGAATTTTTTAAAAGAACTGTGGCTTATAATAAAGCTAATGCTCTTTTAACCGCTCATACCCGCACTGATAATGCAGAAACAGTTTTGTATCGTATTGCAAAAGGTACCGGTTTGAACGGACTTGAAGGCATCAGAGAATTTCGCAAACTTGACGATATGAATATTATTCGTCCTTTGCTTTCTTTTTCAAGGAAAGATATTGAAACTTATTGTATGGATAATGATTTATTTCCTAATAATGATTCCAGTAATCAAGATACAAGATTTGCAAGAAATAATATAAGACATAACATTATGCCGTTATTAAGAGAAATTAATCCCAATGTTGAAACTTCTTTAATTAATCTTGCTGAAATTGCTATAGGTAATAATAAAATCATTGATGAATTAATGATAAATATAGAACGTCAGTTCTCTATTGGCAGAAAATGGCTTACACAAAATTTTATGCGTTTAAATGCTGCTATCAGAAGGCATTTTGTCTATAATTTATTGTTAAAAAATAATATCGAACCAAGTTTTTCTAAAGTTCAAGAAGTTATGAGTTTTATTTCCGGCAATATGGATTCTAAATCCGGTAAAACACTTTCTTTGACTACTAATTTATTACTTTTTACATCTCATAAATATACGTTTGTTTTAAGCGGTGATGACAATACGGAAAAATCAATGACTGAAGTTTCAGTTGATAAAGAAGGCATTTTTCCATTTGAAAACGGTGTTAGTTTGATATTAGAAAAGTATGATAAACCTGTGGATTATTTTCCTAAAAAATCTGCCAAATTCATATTTGCAGATCTTTCAAATATAAATTTACCTGTTGTGTTGAGAACAAGACGCAACGGTGATATTATTCAGCCATTAGGTATGAATGGAAAAATGAAGTTGAAAAAATATTTTATTAATAAAAATATTCCCGGTTACCAAAGAGATAAAATATTATTATTGTGTCATGACAATGAAGTTCTTTGGGTTTCTGGAGTCGGAATGAGTGAAAAACTTAGAGTAACTGAAAAACCTACACATAGATTGGAAATAAATACGGAGATATAATTATGGTTGATATTGATTTTTTGAATATGCCCGATAGAGATATCAGAGAATTACAGGTCCTTTTTTCTGAATCGGAACTTGAGAAAAGAACTCAAGAATTAGCTGATTTAATTGATGAAGAATTTCCTCAAGATGAACCGTTATATGTTATTTGTGTTCTTAAAGGGGCGGTTTTGTTTTGTTGTGATTTAATCAAAAAAATGAAAACACCTGTCCAACTTGAATTTATAAAGGTTTCAAGTTACGGAAACGAATTTAAAACTACAGGTGATGTTACGGTTATTGATTCAAAAATTCCTAATTTAAATGATCAAAATGTTTTAATCGTTGATGATATCTGTGATACAGGTCATACTGCCAAAAAATTGTTAGATATTTTCAATAATGATTACAATATTAAAAAAATTAAATTTGTTACTTTGATGAATAAAAAATGTAACAGAGTTGTTGAAGTTGAGCCTGATTTTTACGGGTTTGAAATTGATGATAAATTTTTAGTCGGCTACGGACTTGATTACATAGGATTTTATAGAAACATCCCCTATGTCGGTTGGTTTCCCAATGATTAGTTAAGTTTGTCTGATAATTGTAAAAACCGGATTGATTTACCCGAATATATTTTTTCTTTTATAATTTGAAAACCTTGGGTATTTATATCTAATGCCTGAGGTTTTTCAATTATTATTACTCCTTTATTGTTTAGTATATTCCGACTTGCGATTATTTCTAATACAGAATTGTACAACCCTGATTTATATGGAGGATCAATATAAAAAATATCAAATTTTAATTCTGTTTTCTTTAAAAATTTGATAGAGTCTGTATTTGTTAAATTTAATGGTATGTTTAATTTAAATGCATTTTCCAAAATTATTTTTGTGCTTTTTTTGTCAATTTCAACCGAATGTACTTCAAAATCTCTTGATAATGCTTCAAATGTCATAATGCCCGAACCTGCAAATAAATCACAAAAAGTTCTGTATTCTCCAAGTGAATTTACTGTATTGAAAACTGCCTGCCTGATTTTGGAAAGAGTAGGCTTTATATTTGTATAATCTGCTGTTTTTATCGTTAATGAATTATATTTTCCGCCTGTAATTTTCATATTATATTCTTATTTCTGTTTCTTTATTAATTAATTCTCTGTGCATCATATAAAAAGGATATGAAAATATTCTTCTTTGAAATTCCAGGTATGAACCTATATTATTTTGAAAATGCCAAATATTATTATGTATGTATTTTATTTCTATAAGACCTTCATATCCGTTGTAATACCTTATAATTTCACATCTTTGCAGATTTTTGGAACAAAATATCCCCCGAAAGTTATCTTTATCATTATCTAAAATATACTTTTCATTTGTGTTATCTCCTATTAATGTCTGTGCAAAATACATATTTCCGGCTTCTTTTGGAGAAATATCCCGCTTATTTTTGTATATGGTTATTATTTGTTTATCAAAAAATTTATCAAATGTTTGATTGCTTCTTACTTGTTCATATCTTATAAAATCCGAATTTTCGACAATTTTGTAATTTTTGTTTGATAAATTTAAATTCCAGTCAGCTAATACAAAATTGTCGGCATAACTAATGTTTGCAGTTAAAAATATTAAAGTTAATACTATTTTATTTATATAAATACGGTTTTTTTTCATCAGCCTCAATAATATCATATTCCGAACCTAATATCTTTTTGAATATTTCGCCTGTATATTTTTCACTGTCAAAATGTCCGAGTTCAAAAACTATTGTGTCTCCTGCTTCCAGTGCTTCATGAAATTTTACTTCCCCTGTTATAAATAAATCATATCCCATTTTGTTTACTTTACTTATCTCTGAACCGCCGGCTCCTGCACAAAATGCAATTGATTTAACTTTCGTTTTTTCTTTTAAATTTATTACCTTAATACAATCAATGTTGAGTTTGTTTTTTATTTCATTTTTTATCTCTTCGGCTGTAAGCTCTTTTTCTAAAATTTTACCGTTTACAAATTCATTTCTCGTTTCACAATAACCAAAACCGCATTTTTCTGATAATGTGTCTGTAGTGCCTCCTTTTGCAAGATCTAAATTCGTATGTGCTGAATATATTTGTATCCCTGAACTTATCGCCTTTGTTATAATGCCTTCTTCTATTCTTTTTATAGGTTCAAATATTACAGGATGATGTGACAGAATTAAATCACATCCTTTTTCTTTAGCTTGAAAAATTACACTCTCCGTAACAGTCAGAGCTGTCATAATTTTTGAAAATTCGTTTTTTTTAAGATTAATCTGCCAGCCTGAATTGTCCCATTCCGCTTGTGTTTCAAGCGGTGCAAATTTTTCTGTTAATTCTATTACCTTATCGACTTTTTTCATATTTATCCTTTATGTTTTTTGTATATTTCAAATATTTCTTCAACTGCTCGCCCTATATCATCATTTACTACTTTATAATCATATTGCTCGGATTCTTTTGATTCAAATTCTATTGCTAATAAGCGTTTTTGTATTGCTTCTTCCGTTTCTGTACCTCTGCCTCTTAAACGTTTTTCTATTTCATCTCTTGTTGGCGGCAAGATAAATATTGTTATTGCTTCGGGCATCCTTTCCTTTATTTGTTTTGCTCCTTGAACTTCTATTTCCAAAAGTACATTTTTGCCTTCTAAAAGAGCTTCTTGGACTCTTTTTTTATTTGTTCCGTACTTGTTTCCTCCAAATTCTGCCCACTCCAGAAATAATTCTTTTTTAATGTCGTTTTCAAATTCTTCCTTCGTTACAAAAAAATAATTTATTCCATGAACTTCTCCGAGTCTTGGCTTTCTCGTGGTTGAGGATACCGAAAGTATAAGATTGTCTGTCTTTTTTAATAATTCTTTTATTAATGTCCCTTTTCCGACTCCTGATGAGCCTGAAATGATAAATAAACGTCCTGTCATTTCTTCTCCTTTTTAAAAATTATACTAAAAGTTATCTCTTTTTTACAAATTTTTTATAATAAAAATGCGACTCGAAAGCCGCATAAGTCAAGAAAGGAATGGTTAGACTATTAATTAAGTAAATTATTACATATATTTGTTTACTATGCAAATATGTGTATAAATGTAAAGAATTTTTTTTATTATAATTTACTGATACAATGTAATGGTGGGCATTTTAAATGAATTTTACTTTTTTTAATGCTTAATATTTGTAATATTTGCGGAGAATTTATGAAAATCGGAATAGTAGGATTAGGGTTAATAGGCGGTTCAATTTTAAAAAATCTTTCAGATAAAGGATATGAGTTATATGCTGTTACAAGAAACAAAAATACACTTGATCTTATATCAAATACTTGTAAAGAATGCTCAAATGATATTTCAATTTTAAGAAAATGTAATGTTGTATTTGTATGCACTCCGATTAATAAAATCTTAGAAACATTGGATAAGTTGGAACAAGTATTATCCTCTGAATGTATAGTAACCGATGTTGCAAGTGTAAAAAGTTTTGTAACAGAGAAAAAACGTCCTTATAAATTTATTCCTTCTCACCCTATGGCAGGTACTGAAAACAGCGGTTATGAAGCTTCTTTTAAGGAACTTTTTGAAGGTGCAAAGTGGGTTTTGACACCTTATTATTATAATGAAACCCGGATTTTAGAAAATCTTATAAAAGAAATGGGGGCAAAATCAATAATTTCTAATGCTAAAGAACATGATGAGGCTGTCGCATTAATTAGTCATCTTCCAATGTACGTTGCACAGTGTTTGTTTAAAACCGCAGCTGATAATAATCTTGCACTTAAACTTGCTTCAAGCGGTTTTAGAGATACGACAAGGCTTGCCATGACCAATTTGACTCTTGCAAAAGATATGATGACATACAACAAAGAAAATATATTTTCAGGTTTAAATAAATTTCTACAAATAATTAATACTTTAAAAGATAATTATACGGAAGAATTGCTTAATAAAACAAAAATAAAGAGGGAAAAGATGTATTCTAATGACGGGAAGAATGTATTATAATATATATTTTTTTTAAGAAAAAAGTTGTATTATAAAAAAAATTAATAATATAGGAACAAAATTCAAAAATGAAAAAAATAAAAATATTTTTTATAAATATGCTCTTAATTATATTAATTATGGAATTTTTGTCATTTCTTATGATAAGACAAGATAGTATTGAGTTTGTTTCATCATTTAATGAATCTGCTAAAAAGAACAAACAAAATACTTTAAGTTATAAATATGCTCCTGTAAGAGTTTTTGACCAAAAAAAATTGGTTGAAAAGAGGAGAGATATATCATTCGGAGACAAAGATAAAGGAACGGTAGTATTTTTTGGTTGTTCATATATGTTTGGAGCAGGTTTAAAATATGAAGAAACTCTTCCTTATGTATTTAACAAAATGTCCGGAATTACAGCGGTAAATATGTCAATTTCAGGAGGCAGCATTTTAAATACTTTAAATGATTTGATGGATGATGATTTTTACAAACGGATAAAAAGAGATTGCCCCGAACCCGTAAGAGATATTGTTTATTTATATATAAATGATCATTTAAACAGAATTATCAATCCGTATCTTTCTTCTGTTATCCCTATTGATAGGGAATTTTATCAAATTAATCCGTTTTATGATGTTGATGATGAAAATAATTTACATATTAAAAATCCTCCGAAATATCTTCTTCCTTTTTATTCTTTGTTTATAACCAAAGCTTATTACTATTTTTATAGGCAGAAATTTTCGGAAGAAACAAAAGAGGAAAAGATGTTAAAATTATTCAAAGCAGCGAAGAAAATAACGGATAAAAAATTTAATAATCCAAATTTTATTATTTTGGTATATAAAGATGGTTCACACTATGGTATGCATAAAGATTTTATGGAAAAACTTGAAGCAAATGGATTTAAGGTTATTGATTCCGAAGATTTGGCAGGACATGAACTGGATAGTTTAAAATGGAGAGGAGAAGATAAAGAACATCCGAATGCAGCGTCTTTTTATGATGTAGCAAAGAACCTTACAAAGGTTATAAAGTAAATAGAAATTTTTGACATTCAATCCAGAGATATTTCAATAGTATTTTAATGTTGGTGATAATGATGGACAGAAACTGATTTTTTTGATTTTAAAGCGAAAGCTAATGGTATTAAGATAAATGCCAGAAAGGCAAATATTTCAAAAACATCAACATAAGCAGATAAACGGGATTGTGATAATAAAGATTTGTAAAGATAGCCGTTTGTTTTTAATTGAGGAATATTGTTTGACACAGATTGAAAAGTATTTATCAAAGCAGCAAATTTAATTTGAAAGAATTGATTAAAATCAGATAAATTTTTGACTAAGAAAACCTGATGCATTTGAGCATGTCTTGCGACAAGGGTATTAGCTACAGAAGCAACGGCAGCCGTGCAAACTGTTTTGCATAAATTATGCAGACTTGCTCCGTTAGAAAGTTCTGATTTTTTTAATGTACCTAAAACGAGAGAAGATACCGGAACAAAAATCATTATGACACCGATACCGAGGAGAATATTAGGAACAGCAACATATATAAAGGGAACGGATAAGCTAATATTTGCATACATTAAAACAGAAATTCCCAAGAAGAAGAAACCAATAGAAATTAAAATTCTGTTATCGAAAATTTTCATTAAAGGATTAATTAAAATTATCATAACAACAGAAGATAAAATTCTTGGAGCAAGAGCCATACCACTCAGCATAGCGGTATATCCGAGCATATTTTGCAAAAATTGCGGTAAAAGTACGATGCTGGAAAAAACAATTGTATTAACAGAAGCAGATAAAATTGTCCCTATTACGAAATTTTTATCCTTAAAAATTCTGATATTAACAATTGGAGATTTATACTCAAGTTCCCAAACGATAAAGAATACAAGAGAAAATATTGAAATTGCAGTGAGTAAACATATCATATTATTATCAAACCAATTGTATTGTTGTCCTTTATCAAGAACGATTTGCATTGATAAAAGCCAAATTACGAGAGCAATCATGCCTGGAAAATCAATTTTATTTATTTTTTTTCTGTCTTTTAATTCTTCTATATTGGAATGAATCATAGAAATTGATATAATACCGACAGGAATATTAATATAATAAATCCATTGCCAGTCTGCATTATCAACAATAAATCCTCCGAAAGTCGGACCCAAAATGGCAAAAACCATAACTGCAATACCAAATAGACTCATTGCAACACTTCTTTTTTCATAGGGGAAGGCGGAAAGTAATATTGATTGAGCAATCGGAGTCATTGGACCGCCGCCTATACCTTGAATTAGTCTGCCAATAACCATAAAATTAAGATTTGGAGCAATTGCACAAATTAAAGGAATATTTACGCTATCAGCGCTTTTTGAAAAATAATAAGAAGAAATATCCCAAACTAAGTCATAAATTGAAAAATTTGTTTTTAATAAAAAATAATTCATATCCCAAAAGAATTGTTCTTCATAATCATCTTTTAAAAATATTGCCCTATCAAGGTTTTGC
>CANQLA010000099.1 GCA_947624605.1 Candidatus Gastranaerophilales bacterium
GGAAGCAATCGCTATTACATTTTTTAAACTTCCTCCGAGTTCAACACCTATAATATCATTGTTTGTATATAATCTGAACTTTCCCGGTACACTAAGATGTCTTTGTGCAAATTCCGCAATGTCATCATCTTCACAAGCTGCACAAGCAGCTGTCGGTAAACCTTGCAATACTTCCTTTGCAAGAGTCGGTCCGGATAAAATAACCGGTTTTGTATTAGGCAGCTCTTCTTTTATTACCTCCGACATCCTCATAAGTGATGGTAACTCTAACCCTTTTGATGTGTTAACCAATATTTGATCTTGTTTCATTCCTGCTGACGAAAGCTGTTTTGATACTTCTCGAATACCTGATGTCGAAATAACCATAAGAATAAAATTAGCTTCATTAATTGCTTGCTTCAAATCGGATGTTACTTCCGTATTAGGTGCTAATTGAACCTCTAACGGCTTCGAAGCCTTTTTATCTCTTTTTAACTCTTCGGTTAAATCTTTTTCTCTGCCCCAAATACATACTTCTTTGAAATTTTTAGACATAAGCCTTGCAAGAGTTAATCCCCAACATCCGGCTCCGAGTATCGTTACTTTCATAATTACTCCTTATCCTCAAATACTTTTCTTACTTCTTCTCTATCGTCAAAATGTATTGTCCTGTCTTTTAAAATTTGATAGTCTTCATGTCCCTTCCCTGCAACCAAAATTATATCTTTGGGTTTTGATATAACCTTTAATGATTCTATTGCCTTACGCCTTTCCGACTCTACAAAAACTCTTTTCGGATTGACTGTTTTTATCCCTGCCATAATATCCGAAATAATTAACCCGGGATCTTCACTTCTCGGATTATCAGATGTTACAACTATTATATCGGCAATTTCATCAGCTATCTTGCCCATTTTTGGCCGTTTGGTAGCATCTCTGTCCCCTCCGCATCCAAATAAACAAATTAATCTGGATTCTTCTTCCTTCAATTCTCGTGCCGCTTTAAGTACGTTTTCCAATCCGTCGGGCGTGTGAGCATAATCTACTATAACCAACGGTTTTTTACAAACTGCTTCAAACCTTCCCGCAACACCTTGCGTTTCTTCCAAAACCTTTATTATAGTGTCTGTCATAATATTATTTGCACTTGCAGCCGCTATTGCCGCAAGCGTATTATAAATACTAAACATTCCGTTTAATTGCAATGAAACCTTCTTCTCTCCTCCTCCGTATCGTAATGTATATTCTGCTCCTTTCATGGAAAAACTTACATTAACCGCCATAAAATCCGCTTCATTTCTAACTCCGTATGTAATTATCTTTACACCACAGGGAATAACGGATATAAATCTTTTTGCATATTCATCATCCGCATTTATTACCGCACACGAACCGGGTTGTAAATTCCTGAATAATTTTGCTTTTGCCTCAAAATAATTATTCATTGTTATATGATAATCAAGATGATCTTGCGTAAGATTTGTTAAAACTGCCATATTAAATTCCGTAGCACCTACACGATTTTGCTCCAATGAATGTGAACTTACCTCTACGGCTAAATTCTTTATTCCTCTATGAACTGCCTTTGATAAATCCGCTTGAAACTCAGGAGCCTGTGGCGTTGTGTGCTTCGCCTCAGCATAATCATCACTGCTTTTAAATTTGTATCCTAACGTACCTATAATACCACATTCTTGATTGTCTGCTTCATATATCTTTTGTAATAAATGCGTTACCGTCGTTTTTCCGTTCGTACCAGTTACTCCTATTATATTTAGCTCTTTCGACGGATAATCATAAAATACTCCGGCTAATTCCGCTATTTGATGCCGGGTTGATGAAACTATAATTTGAGGAAGATTTATATCAAGTTCCCTCTCTGTCATAATCGCTTTAGCTCCTTTTTCCGCCGCTGTATTCGCATAATCATGACCGTCTGAATTTTCTCCCACTAAACAAACAAAAATATCTCCCGGTTTTGTTGTCTTTGAATTATATGATATCCCGGTGATTTCCGCTTCTTCAAAATTAACTTCTTTAACATTATTTATTCTCTTAATAATTTTACTAAGTTTCATATATTTACTCTTTCAATCTTTTTCTTACGTTTGATTTTCTGTTTTTCTCTTTTTATACTTGGCTGTTGCGTTTTTATACCCTTTTGCTCTCGCTCCTTACTCTTTTTTATTATGTTCATATCTATATTCTGCTTTATCTTGTCAAAATCAATTTTAATTTTCTGACCTGCCCTCCTCCTCGATTCATCTTTAGTAAAATTTTTTGACCTGTCTTTTAATGACGTTTTAACTTCCTCTTCCAAATCAGGTAATGGGCGTGTACAAGGCGTAAAACCTGATGTTGGGGTTTTATCACTTTTTAAATTCATTATCCTTGCTACTTGCTTTGCTACTTCCGCAAAAACAGGAACAGCAACTGTAGATCCCCATATTGCACCACCTGATGCCGAATCTACTATTACATATATCACCACCTGCGGATCTGATGCCGGAAGATATCCTACAGCAGAAGTGTATAACTTCCTCGTATAACCTCTTGAACCTTCCATTGTTTTTCTCGATGTTCCTGTTTTGGATGCAACTTGATAATTCTCTAAATTAACTGGCAATTTTGAATGTGATGTACTCTTCGTCAGAAATTCCGTTACCAAACGTGCCTTCATCGGATCCATAACTCGTTCCTTCTTTACATGCTTCGGAAGCTCTTCTTCCGAATATTTCACTACGTGAGGTGTTATTTTCAATCCGTCATTTGCTATCGCAGCTATTGCCGTAATAAGCTGTATCGCCGTTACCGACGCTCCATATCCGTATCCGACCGATGCATGTCTTGCCGCATCCCAAGTCTCCGGTTTCGGCAATAATCCGTTTGACTCACCTGGTAAATCTATTCCCGTCTTTTGTCCTATACCAAACTTGTATAATATATCGTAAAATTCCTTTGGCGTCATCATCATGGCAACTCGTAAACTGCCAACATTACTTGAATGCTGAAATAAATATTCCATTGATATGTTTCCGGGATTCGGATGTGTCGCATAATCATAATTGGAAATTGTCCAACCGCCAATTACTACTTTACCGCAATCATATACCGTACTGTTTCTGCTTATTTTCCCGCTTTGTACCGCTGATGCTACCGTTAATACTTTAAATGTCGATCCCGGAGGAAATACATCTGATAATGTCCAATTCTTTAATTGATTATACGTTGCTGTTTTGAATTTGTTCGGATTATATGACGGATATACTGCATAACCTAAAATTTCTCCGTTATTAGGATTTAAAACTATTACAGAACCCCTTAAAGCCTGTTTCTCTTTTATCATTTTTAACAATTCAGTTTCACATACGTGCTGTATCGCTGAATCTATCGTTAAATTGACTGTATGTCCGATTGTAGGCGTCGTAATCTTCTCAGGATCCGTATTGAAATCATATATCACATCTCCGCCTCTCGTCGTTTCCATAACAATGTCTTTATCTATCTTTTCCAACTCCTCTTTCATCGTCAGTTCTATTCCGGCTGCAACATCTGCATCCGCATTGTAATATCCTAATATATGTGCTGCCATCTCTCCTTGCGGATATACCCTGCAATTCTTTCTGTCCGTACTAATCTCTCTTAAACCAAGCTTCAATATCGTTTCTGCCGTCTGTCGGTCTATATCCTTCTTTAACAATATTATATTATGCGGCTTTTCCATTATTCTTTTCAGCTTTTCCTCTGATATTGACAAATACTTCGACAGCTTTGATGCCAGTTCTGCCGGCGTATGATCCTGATATTGCTTATGAAGATATACATTATATGACAATTGATCAGATGCCAACTTTACTCCGTTTCTGTCCAATATTGATCCCCTCATAACAAATTTCCTTACGGTCCTTTGTTCCTTTGCTTTCTTCGAATAATGTTTGTAATCAACTATTTGTATCGCAAATAAATAACCGGCAAGAATTATCGCAAAAATGGTAAATAATATCTTTAACCATATTAACCTTCTGTTAAATATGTATATCCTATCGTTTCTCTTACTTTCATTATCTGTCATATTCGGTTATTCTCCGGAAATTTTATTAATATAAATATTTCCGCTTATTCTTGAATAATATCATAGATGTTATTCTTTCGTATATTTTTTAATTATTCTTAATCTCTAACTTAAAACCCTAAAGACCACCTGTAGTAATTTCTTTCATCTATGTTATTATTTCTCTTCTTCTGAAAAATAACTGTCTTTCCCTCAGATTCCATCTCAATAACGTGCCTTGCCGAATCCAATACTCCGGAACGTCTTACCAGCTCTTCAACATTATTATATGACATAAGCTTGTCAAGATTATTCTGAAGCTCAACATTCTCATTATTTAATTTGCTCGTCGCCGACGTTAATTTTGAAAGCTCTAACTGTATTAATGTCGTAATATAATAACTGATAAACATTATTATCATTATTATTAAAAGTAAACTGCATAACGATTTGTTTAACCTTGAAAGTGTGTGAGAAGGTCTTTTCCGAATATATTCTTCTGGTGTCAAATTAAATCTCCCGTTTAATTACTTGTGCATACCTTAACTTTGCACTCCGTGATGCCGGATTAACTTTGATTTCTTCATCCGTAGCCGTAATCGGCTTCCTCGTATGTATCTCCAAATTTCCTCCAGGAAATTTCGCACTATTCTCTTTGAAAAAATTTTTTACTATTCTGTCTTCCAAAGAATGAAACGTTACCGTAACTATTATAGCACCATCTCCTAAATATGGCATTATATTTACTAAAGATTTTTTTATATTCTCTAACTCTCCGTTGACCTCTATTCTTATCGCTTGAAATACTTTCGTGGCAGGATGAATTTTACTTTTTACCCTCGGCGTTGAACCTAAAATTATATCAACTAATTCCTTTGTCGTTTTTATGCTCTTTTTCTTTCTTGCTTGTACAATACCTTTGGCTATCCTCTTGGAAAACCTTTCCTCTCCGTATTCACTGAAAATCTTTACTAAATTTTCCTCTCTATATTTATTCACTATATCATATGCACTAAAATCCGCTTCCTTATCAAACCGCATATCCAACATTGCTTCCTTTTGAAATGAAAAACCCCGGCTCTCACTCGTCAACTGATGAAATGATGCACCAAAGTCATATACAACTCCTCCCGTTATTTCATCTGTATTTAATAACCTTAAATGCCTTTCTATATTTACATGACTGTCTTTTATTATAGTAATGTTCTTGTATTTATTAAGACGCTGCTTACAATAATCTATCGCTTCTTCATCCACATCAAATGACAAAAGCTTTCCTTCAGGCTGAATTTGTTCCAATATCGCCTCACTGTAACCACCTCCGCCTAAAGTGGCATCAATATACACTTTTCCTTTCCTGCAATTTAAAGCTTCTAAAACTTCCTTTAACATTACCGGAAAATGTTTGAACTCTGCCATTATTCGTCAATCTCTGCAAGTTTTTCCAACTTTAACTTCTGATCATGTGCTACCAATAAATCTATCAATTCATCTAAATCTCCATCGATTACCGTCCATACATTAAGATTATGATTAATCCTGTGATCGGTTAATCTGCCTTGAGGAAAATTATATGTTCTGATACGCTCGGATCTATCACCGGTTCCCACTTGAGAACGACGCAAATCCGTAATCTCTTTCATCTGCTTTTGCCGCTCCAAATCATATAACTTCGCTTTCAAAATTTGCATCGCTCTTTCCTTGTTTTGTAGCTGTGATCGCTCCTCAGTACAAAATATCATAATTCCTGTCGGCTTATGAAAAAGTCTTGCTGCCGTTTCTACTTTATTTACATTTTGTCCGCCTGCTCCACCGGATCTCGCCGTTGACATCTCTATATCTTCCGGTCTTATTTCAACTTCAACATCATCAACTTCCGGCATTACTGCTACAGTTGCCGTAGATGTATGCACTCTGCCTTGTGATTCCGTTTCGGGTACCCTCTGTACTCTGTGTACACCTGATTCGTACTTCAATCTGCTGTATATGCTATCTCCTTTTACAGAAATGATAACCTCCGAAACTCCTCCCATCTCCGAGTCTGTTTTACTTAATAATTCCGTCTTCCAACCCATTTTGTCCGCATATCTCAAATACATTCTCATTAAATCTCCGGCAAAAATGTTTGCTTCATCTCCTCCTGCCGAACCCCTTATCTCCAATATTATGTCCTTTTCATCCATCGGATCTCTCGGCAAAAGAAGTACTTTCATCTTTTCCGAATAATGAACAATCTTCTCTTCATTCGCAGCAATCTCAGACTTCAAAAAGCTCCTCATCTCTTCGTCTTGCTCTCCGTGTAATAACTCCGTTGCTTCATCTATTGACAATTTTGCCTCTTGCCACTTATGATATATTTCTACCGTTTCTTCCATCGACTTACGCTGCTTTGAAAGATCCTTAAATTTATTATAATCTTGGATTACTTCCGGTTTGCTTAGAATTTCTCCAAGTTCCGTATATTTCTCCTCT
The DNA here is from genome assembly GCA_947624605.1 of Candidatus Gastranaerophilales bacterium. Lineage (GTDB taxonomy): Bacteria > Cyanobacteriota > Vampirovibrionia > Gastranaerophilales > Gastranaerophilaceae > RUG841. The sequence continues at coordinate 6,503 of CANQLA010000099.1, forward strand.
ATCTTCATTATTTTTTCAAGCATTTCTTCCATTATTTCCGCCCTCTTTGGATTTTCGACCACAAGACCTTTCTTCGTCACAATACCCTAATTTCTCACATTTGGGTACTAAATACTCCGATAACCAAGATTCCGTTTTTATAAGTTCTTCACACATCATCTTTACCAATACCCTTATCTCCTTCTGGGCTCTTGAACATAACCTTAAATTCGCAAGATGAATAAGTTCTCTTAAATTTAAACTGGCAACCATTGATGTAGATACAGCATTCGGAAGTACAAATCGTGCATCTTCCGCCGGAATACCATACTCTGTAAGCTCAAGATAAAATCTCGATATCTCTGACATAAATTTATCAAATTTTTCCTCCAAAATAGGATTTTGCCCTATCGTCGGAGGTACTATATAACTAAATTGACCTTTCTCCCTAACATACCTCTGTGACTTCTGCGAAAATGACATATGTCTGTGTCTGACCAACTGATGCGAACATGCTCGAGATATTCCGTTTATTGCATACGAAATTTGAACATGCTCTATCGTACTTAAATGCCCCGATGAAAGAACCTTTCTTATCAGTTTAAGTATCTTCTCTTCATCATTCGCTTCTTCACATATATTAATCGGTGACTCGGAAGAATAACAAGTTCGGCACGCTGTATAAATCGTTTTTAAAATACTTTCCGGCTTCGATATAATCTTTACTTCCGGTTTGACTTTATTTCCCATTTCTACCTGCTATATACACAAATACCCGCCGTTATGCGGGTACTTGAAAACCGCATAAAGCGGTTTTACTACACTTATTTCTGCCGGTAACGTTTTTTAAATCTTTCAACCCTTCCTTCCGTATCAACAATCTTTTGATTGCCGGTATAAAACGGATGACAATGATTACAAATTTCAACCGTTATATTCTCAACTACAGAACCGGTTTCTATCTCATTACCGCATACGCATTTTATTACTGTCTTTTTATAATCAGGATGAATATCTTTTTTCATAAGTATTTTTCCTCTGCTTTTGTCAAAATCTTTCTTCTAAATTATATATAAGTGAAAAATTAATATCAAGTATATATGTAAAATTAATTAATAAAATTATTAAAAATATGTTAAAAAACTCTTAAACGTGGTATTA